>DASVMV010000442.1:0-1713 GCA_036384155.1 Micromonosporaceae bacterium | reverse complement strand
GGCGGCGCGGCGACCGCGGCCTTCATCATCTCGTCGGCGGTCTTGGCGTGGTGCGGCGGCTTGCGCGACAAGAGGTGGTACAGCGTGGCGCCCAGCGCGTAGACGTCGCAGCGCTCGTCGACCGGGGCGCCGCGCAGCTGCTCGGGCGCCATGAACCCGGGCGTGCCGTACACGACGCCGGCGCGGGTCTTGAGCGTGTCGTCCAGATCGACCAGCGGCTTGCCGACCGGCTCGTCGGGCTCGGTGATCTCCTTGGCGAGGCCCCAGTCGATCACGACGGTCTCGCCGAGATCGCCGACCAGGATGTTCGACGGCTTGATGTCGCGGTGCACGATGCCGCGGCCGTGGGCGTGCGCGATCGCCTGCGCGGCGTCGACGATGTGCGGGATCAGCGCGAGCCGCTGGCCCAGGGTCTCGGCGCTCGCGACCAGGCGCTCGAGCGGCTGGCCCGACACCTTGCGCATCACGTAGAACGGCGCGCCGCTGGCCGAGTCGCCGGCGTCGTGCACCGGGACGATCGACGGGTGCTCGAGCCGCGCGGTGATCCGGATCTCGCGCTCGAACCGCTGCAGCGCGTCCTTGTCGGCGGTGAGCGCCTCCTTGAACGCCACCACGCGGCGAAGCCGGGTGTCGGTCGCGTCGACGACGCGGCCCATGCCGCCGCGGGCGATCTCGTGGCCGAGTTGATACCGGGCGGGGGGCAGGCTGGGCGGCAGGTTGTGCGGAACCCAGCTGCCGGCCATGGTGGCCATCACCTGGGCACCGGACGGGCTGGGCAGGGCGGGCGGTGCGCCGATGACGGCGGAGTTCATGGCCATGGTGCCGAGGGAGGCGGCGTCGCCGACACCGGTGGTGCGGTTGTGCCTGGCCGCGGGGTCGTCGGGAATGGTGGGTGGGCCGCCGGGGATGGCGGGCGGTGCACCGAGGGCGGCGGAGTTCATGGCCATGGTGCCGAGGGAGGCGGCGGCGCCGGTGGCACGGTTGTGCTCGTCTGGCATGGCGGGTGGGCCAGCGGGCATGGCAGGCGGACCGCCGATCACGGCGCCGGTCACCGTCGGCATGACGGGAGGTCCGCTGGAGATCGTGGATGGGCCAGGCATGGCGGGCGGGCCACCGATCACGGCGCCGGTCACCGTCGGCATCACCGGCGGTGCGCCGAGCGCGGCCGAGGACACCTGCATCGTGCCGAGGGAGTCAGCCCGGCTGGCGTCCGTGGTGCGGTCGTGCTTCGCCGAGGTGTCGGACGGAGCGGCGGGCGCGGTCTTGTCGTCGGCCACGCTGCGAGTATAGACGCGAGCTATGCGGCGCGCGCGGGGAGCAGGTCGCGGCGGACCGCCCGGACCAGCGCCCACGCGAACACCAGCAAGATCACCGCGAGCGCGACCGTGATCGGCAGGATGTACCAGTAATCGTCGGGCGACTCGCCGGTGATCAGCGCGTAGGCTCCGTGTGGGATGCCGCGCGCGACGTACAGGCCGATCAGATCGATCTGCTCGTCGGGCAGGGTGGCTCCGCCGACGTCGAGGCCGGCCGGCGGGGAGCGGCGCAGCGTGGCCCAGGTGGTCTGGTAGTGCCGGGTGATCGGCTCGACCCGCGCCGCGAACAGCGCGGCGTTCTGGAGCCGGGTGGTGGTGGCGGCGACCGTCGCGGCGACGGTGAAGCGGACCTGGCCGAGCGCGGTGTCGGGGGCGGCGGTGGCTGTCGGGGTGATGC
>DASVMV010000441.1:0-5138 GCA_036384155.1 Micromonosporaceae bacterium | reverse complement strand
GGATCGGTGCCGTGGGCGCAGCTACCGGAGCACTACGCCGCCGGCGACGTGTTCGCCATGCCGTGCCGCACCCGCAACGGTGGTCTGGACGTCGATGGGCTGGGCATCGTCTACCGGGAGGCGTCGGCCAGCGGCCTGCCGGTGGTGGCCGGCGCCTCCGGCGGGGCGCCCGACGCCGTGCGCGAGGGGGAGATCGGGTACGTCGTCGACGGGCGGGACCTGCGCGCACTGGCCGACCGCGTGGCCACGCTGCTCGGCGACCCGGCGCTGGCCCAGCGGATGGGAGCGGCCGGGCGGCGGTGGGTCGAGCGGGAGTGGCGCTGGGAGACCCAGGCGCAGCGGATGGCCGCGCTGCTGCGCGGCGGGCCGGCCGACTGACCGACTGACCGACGGTTCCGCCGCCGGGGCGCCGGTCAGAACTTGGGCGTGTCCGGTGCTTCGAGCAGGCCCAGCCGCAGCGCCGTCATCAGTGCCTGCGCCCGGTTGGCCGCGCCGAGCTTTTCGTACAGCTTCGAGATGTGCGTCTTGGCGGTCGACTCGCTGACGAAGAGCTGCTTGGCGATGCCCGCCACGCTCATGCCGTCGGCCAGCAGCCGCAGCACCTGGCCCTCCCGCGGCGACAGCTGCGGGCCGGACGGGGCGAGCCGGCGCTTCATCGCCTCGGCGAGGTCGGCCGCGGTGAACGCACTGGGCGACGAGGCCGCGTGCCGGGCGGCGGCGACCACCTCGTCGGCCGGCGCGGTCTTCGGCACGAACGCGCTGGCCCCCGCCTCCAGCGCGCCGAAGAGCTGGTCGTCGCCGGCGTACATGGTGAGCACGACGATGCCCATCGTGGCGCTGGCCTTGCGCAGCGCCCGAGTGGCTTCGAGACCGCTTCCGTCGGGCAGCCGGAGGTCCATGATGACGACGTCCGGGTGCAATGCCCCCGCCTGGCGGACTCCTTCAGCGGCGGTGGCGGCCTCGCCGACGACCTCGAACTGCCGATCCCGCTCGAAGGCGTGCCGCAGCCCCTTGCGGATCAGGTCGTGATCATCGACGAGGAGGACCTTGGTGCGACCGGTCGGCGTGGGGGTGGTGGTCATGCTCGGGTTACTCCACTTCTGGTGCGGTGATGCTGTCGCGCACGCTATCGCGCCCGGGGCGAGGTGCCGAGCACGACCGCCACGGTCGTGCCGCTCGGCTGTCGCGGGCTGATCTCTAACCGGCCACGGATACGTTCCGCTCTCTCGGCCATGATCGCAAGGCCGTACCGGCCGTCCGGCCGCTGCTCAGCTATGCCGTGACCATCATCCGACACTTCGATCCGGGCGTACGGCGGGTCGACCTCGCACGTGACCCACAGGTTCGACGCGCCGGCGTGCTTGCGGGCATTGGTGATCGCCTCCTGCGCGATGCGCAACAGCTCCGCCTCAGTGGCCGCCGGCAGCCGGGCGGTCGACCCGTCCAGCGACAGGTTGACCCGCAGCCCCGCGGAGGCGCCCACCGTGCGCGCGTACTCGGCGATGGCGGCGGCGAGGCCGCCGTGCCGGTCGACCTCGCTGCGCAATTCGAAGAGGCTGAGCCGCAGCTCCTGGATCACCCGCGTGACCTCGCCGCGCAGCGCGCGCAGCTCGTCGGCGGTCTCCTTGGCCTCCTCGGGCAGGGTGGCCAGCGCGTTGTCGATGCCGTACCCGACCATCACGAGCTCCTGGGCCACCCCGTCGTGGATCTCACGGGCCAGCCGCTGCCGCTCCTCGTTGGTCGCCAGCGACCGCACCTCGTCGAAGAGCAGGGCCGCCTCCAACCGCAACGCGGACGGTCCGGTAAGCGCCATGACCCGGTTGATGACCGGCGCCGGGTACACCCCCGTCGCGTCGGACTCGAGGGCGAGCAGCGCGACCGTACGCACGCCGGCGACGAGCGGTACCACCAGCGCCGACACGTCGCCGCCCGGATGCGACCGGGCCTGCGACCGGGTGGCGGTCTGCGGTTGCTGGCTGGCCCAGGCATCGGCGATGGCCGAGTCCGCATCGAGGGTGGTTTCCCAGTCCACGCGGTCCATGCCCACCTGCGCGAGCACCACGAGCCGTCCCCCGCCGCTGGCGGACAGGACCGCCGCCCGGTCGGCGCGGGCCACCGTGCGCAGCTCCTCGAGCAGGTGCTCCGAGATGCTGCCCGGATCGAGGGTTGCCCCGGGCAGCTGGCGCGCCACGCCGCGCAGCTGGGTGAGCAACCGGGTGGCTTCGGCGTACGGCTGCGGCCGGCTGTCACGCGCCTGCACGATCCGCTGCCAGGCCCCGGTCGCGGCGATGCCGATCACGGCCAGGATGAGCCACTGGGCGCAGACCACCAGGTATCCGGGCTGGGTGATCTGGCGTCCGGTGTCGGTGTCGGTGAGGAGCCCGCTGAGGCCCAGGGTGAGGGCCGCGAGTGCGACCAGCGCCAGCGCCTCCCGCGACCGCCGCCGCAGGGCGGCCACGGTCAATGGCACAGCCAGGTACGGCAGGATCGCCGACGCGCCGAGTCCCCTGAACGTCCCGCCGTCGAGGACCGACATCGCCGCCACCGCACCCGCCGCGAGGCCCAGCACGACCACCTCGGCCGCCCGAGCGAGCGGGCCGAGCACCGGATGCCGGGGCGCCACGGCGGCCGGGATGCCCGCAACAGCGAGCAGGGCGATCCACCGCAACTGGGTGACGTCCCGGGTGGTGATCAGGGTGAGCACCCCAACCAGGGCGAGCATCACGACGCGCGCGGTCAACGCTGCGGGATGAGGCCGGGGCAGGGCCGGCATTGGTGCGGGCACGGAACGGATGGTAATCAGCGCCGGTAGATGTCGGCGATTTCGGCGCCGAAGTTCTCCTCGACGACGGTGCGCTTGATCTTGAGCGAGGGGGTCATCTCGCCCGACGCCTCGCTGAAGTCGCGCGGGAGGATCCGGAACACCTTGATCGCCTCGGCCCGCGAGACCTGGCGGTTCGCGTCGTCGATCGCCTGCTGGACCTCGGCGCGCAGTGCCTCGTCATCGCGCGCCTGCTCGACGGAGGTGTCCGTGGGCCGGCCGTGCTCGGCCAGCCAGCGCGGCCACGACTCCTCGTCGATGGTGACGAGCGCGGCGACGAACGGCTGCCGGTCGCCGACCACCATGCACTGGCTCACCAGCGGGTGGGCGCGCACCTTGTCTTCGAGCACCGCCGGCGCGACGTTCTTGCCGGCGGCCGTCACGATGATCTCCTTCTTCCGGCCGCTGATCGTGAGGAACCCGTCGTCGTCGAGGTGGCCCAGATCGCCGGTGCGGAACCACCCGTCTGCGGTCAGCGCCTCGGCCGTGGCCTCGGCGTTGTTCCAGTACCCCCGGAAGACCAGGTCGCCCTTGATGAGGATCTCGCCGTCGTCTACGACGCGGATGGTGACGCCGGGCAGTGGCCGCCCCACGGTTCCGATACGTATGGCGTTCTGCACATTGGCGGCCGCCGCCGGAGAGGTTTCGGTCAACCCGTACCCCTCGAACACGGTCACCCCGACGCCGCGGAAGAAGTGACCCAGCCGGGTGCCCAGGGGTGCGCCTCCCGCGATCGCCGTGGTGCAGCGGCCGCCCAGGGCCTTGCGGAGGCGGCGGTAGACGAGGCGGTCGAAGAGCAGATGCCGAGCCCGCAGGCCGAGGCCCGGGCCGCCCGCGTCAAGCGCTTCGCTGTACGCGATCGCCGTCTGCTCGGCCCGGTCGAAGATCTTGCCCTTGCCCTCGGCGTGGGCCCGCTGCCGGGCCGTGTTGTAGATCTTCTCGAACACCCGCGGTACGGACAGCAGGAAGGTGGGCCGGAACGACTGCAGTTCGTCCGCGATGTCCTTCACCGCCGCGGTGTGTCCCATGGCCGCGCGTGCCTGCACAACGCCGATCTGAATCAGCCGGGCGAACGAGTGGGCCAGCGGGAGGAACAGCAGGGTGGTGGCGCCTTCGTGGAAGAGGTTCGGCAAGACCGGAACCGCGTTGCAGATGTCGGAGAGCATGTTGCGGTGGGTCAGCATGCAGCCCTTGGGCCGGCCGGTGGTGCCACTGGTGTAGATGATGGTGGCCAGGTCGTCCGCCCGCGCCGAGTGGCGCCGCACGTCGATCTCGGCGGGGTCGACCAGGTCGCCCCGGGCGACCAGCGCCTGGACGCCGCCGCCGTCGATCTGCCACACCTCGCGCAGCGACGGCAGCCGGTCCCGGACGCCGGCCACCACCAGCGCGTGCTCGTTGGTCTCGACAACGCAGGCGACGGCGCCCGAGTCGGCCAGGATCCAGGCCACCTGTTCGGCGCTGGAGGTCTCGTAGATCGGGACAGTGACGGCACCCACCGACCAGATGGCGTAGTCCACCAAAGTCCACTCGTACCGCGTGCGGCTCATCAGCCCGACCCGTACCCCGGGCTCGATGCCGGCCGCGATCAGGCCGCGGGCCACGGCGACCACCTCGTCCCGGAACTGCCGGCACGTGACGTCGGTCCAGCCGTCCGCCGAGCGGCGGAGGAACTGGACGGTATCGGGCGCCGCCTGAGCGTTGTCCCAAACCGGATCGGTCAGGTTGGCGGCGTCGCCGATTGTGACGACCGGTGGGACGGAGAACTCGCGCACCTACACTCCTTGTGGTCAGCTTGCCGCGCTCGTCCGATCGGTGGACCGGCTAACCGCAACCTATCGCGCACAGCGGCCGGCGGTGCACGACGGGCGGTCCCCGCCGATTTGCGACCGCGCCGCGCCACGCGCCGGCCGCCAGGAAGGTAGCCTGCCCCCCATGGCGGAGTCCTCCACCCAGTCGATCGTCATTAATGCCACCCCCCAGCGGGTGGCGGCCGTCATCTGCAACTTCGACCGTTATTCCGAGTGGGCCGACGCGGTGAAGAGTACCGAGGTGGTCGAGGAGTACGAGGACGGGTACGCGAGCCGGGTGCGGTTCGTCCTCGACGCCGGCGTCCTGGCCGACGAATACACCCTGATCTACGAGTACGCCGAGGACATCTCCCGGATCGAGTGGCACCTGGCGGCGCCGTCGCGGATGCAGCAGCGGCAGAGCGGGTCGTACGACATCGCCGACAACGGCGACGGCACGTCGACGGTGACGTACACCCTTGAGGTGGAGTTGGCGGTGGCCATGCTGGGAATGTTCCGACGTAAGGCGG
>DASVMV010000440.1:0-47080 GCA_036384155.1 Micromonosporaceae bacterium | reverse complement strand
CCCCGAGCGGCTGCTGACCGAGCTTGGCCTGCTGCGCCTGCTCGCCGCCGGGTTCGCCCGCCTCGACGACCTGCCGCCCGAGTTGGCCGCGACGGTCCGGCTGCGGGTCGGTCTGCCGGTCGCCGCGGCCGAGGTGCTCACCGGCGAGCCGGTCCGGGATCGGTGGCAGGTGCTCGGCGTACGCGATGAGCCGGAGAATGATCTGATCGTGCGCCGGGTTTGGCTGCGCGGCGCAGAGAGCGGGCGGCCCGCGCTCGTGCTGTCGTTCGCCGGGCCAGGCCAGGTGTTCGCCACCGATCTCGTCCTGGGCACCGCGCTCGACGCCGACCTGTGCTTCTACCCGGACCATCTGCGCGTGCTCATCGCCCAACGGCACTCGCCCGCCGCACCCCTCTCCGTCGTCGCGGGTGCCCGGCCCGTGGCGGCCTCGATGCGGGAGTACGCCGGGGCGCTGGCCGCCGACCCGTGGCTGGAGCGCTGGCCGATGGTGCTCGCCGACGTCGTGCCGGCGAAGGTCGGCGAGCGCTGGTGCCTGACGGCGGACGGCGACGGCATACCGGTTGATCCGGCCGCGGGCACCCCGTGGCGGCTGGTCGCCGCGGCGGCCGGTAGGCCAGTGACCGTGGCGGGCGAGTGGACGGCCGCCGGGCTGCGTCCGCTCAGCGCGTGGGTTCGCGACCGGCTGGTGCGACTGTGAGTAAGCGAGCTGGCGCGGCGGCGTCTGGACTGAGGAGCTGGCCCGACGTGCTCGCGTCTGCGCTTCTCGGCACTGTGCGCAGCGGCGGGGACGCCGAGGCGCTGCTCGACGTGGCCGCTGCACACGCGCTGCGAAGGCGCGCCGGGGTGGCCCTCGTCCATGGGGCCTACCCGCTCCCACCGGCCCCGGTCGACGACGCGCTCCCGGTCGGGCCCTCGTCCGCGGCCCGAGCCGACGCCCTGCTGGCCTTGGACAGCGCAACCCGTGACGCCCTGCCGGTCCGCGACATGGCCGCCCGGCTGGAGCTGCTCACCGAGTGGTTGACCGCCGCCGCGGCTGCGGGCCGGCGCCTGCCCCCCGAACTGGTGCCGGCATTGCTCGACGCGGGCCGCCGGCACCGCGGGCTGCGGCCGCTGATCCCCGAGGTCGGCGGGCCGCTGGCCGGCTTGCTCGCCGCGCAGCGGGCCGACTGGTCGTACGCCTCGTCGACACCGCAAGTCGCATCCACTGTGGGGAACGACGCGGCATGGGAGCTGGGTACGATCCGGCAGCGCACGGCCTACCTGAGCCGGCTTCGCCGGCTGGACCCAGCACGGGCCCGCGACGTACTCGAAAAGGGCTGGGAGGCCGAGCCGCCCGACGATCGGGTGGCGCTGCTCGGCGCGCTCGCCACCGGCCTGTCCGCCGACGACGAGCCGCTGCTGGAGCGCGCCCTCGACGACCGACGCAAGCAGGTCCGCGACGTCGCCCTCGAACTCCTCGCCAGGTTGCCCGACAGCGCCTACGCCCGGCGGATGTCCGATCGGGCCACGACCTGCATCCAGATGCGCGGCACGCGCGCGATCACGGTGAGTCCGCCGACAGCCTGCGACCGGTCGATGCGCCGGGATGGCATCGCGCCGCGCCCGCCTACGGGCACCGGTGCGCGGGCCTGGTGGTTGGAGGAGATTCTGGCGCGAACCTCCCTGCAGGCCTGGCCCGAGCCGCGCGCATTCCTCGCGCGCCAGGTGAGCGAGGAGTGGATCAAGACCGTCCGACGAGGCCTGGCCCGGGCGGCCGCCACCCAATGCGACGGCGAATGGGCCGCGGCGCTCGTCGACCCGCTCAGCGCGGACATGACCTCGGACTGGCAGCCAGCCGATCGGCTGCTCCTCGAGGCGCTGTACGACGTACTCCCCGCCGAAGACCTGGCCGTACGAGCCGCGGCCGCGCTCCGCCACGGGCTCGCCCGGGCGACGGCGGTCGGGGTTGAGCATGTCCTCGCGCTGTGCCCGCGCCCGTGGCCGCCGGCCGTCGCCGAGGGGGTATTCGGCGCGCTCGAGGATCAGTACAACCGCCGGGCCGGCGGTTGGCGGGCCGCCGGGCTCTGCGAGCTCGCCGCGCTCCGCCTGCCGGCCGACCTCGAGCCGCGCGCTGTCGCCCTCGCGGCTCGGCTGCGCGCCGCGAGCCCGAACGACCCCGGCGTGGCCATCGTCGACCGGCTCACCACCACCCTCCGGTTCCGCCAAGACATGCTCGAGGAGCTCGCGTGACTGTTGACAGGTCCGATCCGACCGGTTCCAGCGTTGCCGTGCAGCGCCGCCACGCCGAGGACGAGTACGCCGGCGAACTCGCCGCCCTGGCCGTCGGCGACGATCGGGTGCGGCCGCCCGGGTGGCTGCTCTCGCCGGCAGCCGTGGTGACCTACCTGCTCGGCGGCGTGGCCGCCGACGGCACACCGATCGTGCCGAAGTACGTCGGCTCCCGTCGGCTCGTCGAGGTGGCGGTCGCCACGCTGGCAACCGATCGGGCGCTGCTGCTGCTCGGGGTGCCCGGCACCGCAAAGACGTGGGTCTCCGAGCATCTCGCCGCCGCCATCTCCGGCGACTCCACGCTGCTGGTCCAGGGCACCGCTGGTACGCCCGAGGAGGCCATCCGGTACGGGTGGAACTACGCGCGGCTGCTCGCCGACGGACCGTCCCGGGCCGCGCTGGTGGAGAGCCCCATCCTGCGCGCCATGGCCGAAGGCCGGATTGCCCGGGTCGAGGAGCTGACCCGGATGCCGTCCGACGTCCAGGACTCACTCATCACCGTCCTCTCCGAGCGGACGTTGCCGATTCCCGAGCTGGGCGGTGAGGTGCAGGCCCGCAAGGGCTTCAATCTCATCGCCACCGCGAACGATCGCGACCGGGGCGTGAACGAGCTCTCCTCGGCGTTGCGGCGGCGGTTCAACACGGTGGTGCTGCCCGTCCCGGCCGACATCGAGGAGGAGGTCGACATCGTCTCGCGGCGGGTGACCGAGCTCGGCCACGCGCTGGAGCTGCCAGAGCTCCCGCCGGCGGTGGACGAGATCCGCCGGGTGGTCACCGTTTTCCGGGAACTGCGCAACGGTGTGACCGAAGACGGGCGCACCAAGCTGAAGTCGCCGAGCGGGACGCTTTCGACCGCTGAGGCGATCTCCGTGGTGACCAACGGGCTGGCACTCGCCACGCACTTCGGCGACGGCAAGCTCCGCCCCATGGACGTGGCCGCCGGCATCGTCGGGTCGGTTGTCAAGGACCCGGTCTCCGACCAGGTGGTGTGGCGGGAATACCTGGAGACGGTGGTGCGGGAGCGGGACGGCTGGCGGGACTTCTACCGTGCTGCCAGGGATACGGGGCATCAGTGAGCCGAGGGGCGCGCGAGCCAGCCGAGCCTCCGGCGAGGCCGGCGGTACTGCTCGGCGTACGGCATCATGGCCCCGGGTCCGCCCGAGCGGTCCGGCGTGCGCTCTTGGCGTACCGGCCCCAGGTCGTGCTCATCGAGGGCCCGCCGGAGGCCGACCCGCTCGTGGCGCTCGCCGGCGACGAGGAGATGCGAGCTCCGGTCGCGCTGCTCGCGTACCCGGCCGGCGGCAAGGGCGGCAAGGGCGACGCCGCGACGGCGCGCGAGACCGGCGGCGTACGTGCGGCGTTCTGGCCGTTCGCCGAATTCTCGCCGGAGTGGCAGGCGCTGCGGTGGGCCGTCACCGGCGGCGTAGCGGTGCGCTTCATCGACCTGCCCATGACGATCCGCATGGCGGTGGACGACTCGCCGGCACCCGGCCGGTCTACCGACGCCGACCAGGGCATCCGCACGGATCCGATCGCGGCGCTGGCAGCGGCGGCCGGCTACGACGACCCGGAGCGCTGGTGGGAAGACATGGTCGAGCACCGCTTCGACCATGGCGACGATGTCGATGAGTTGAGCGCCGCGCTAGGCCCGTTCGCCGCGATCGGCGAGGCGATGGCCGAGGTCCGGGCGCACGCCCCGGCGCCGCCCGAGGCCGAGCGCATTGACGAGGAACGCCGTGAGGCGGCGATGCGCTCGGCGCTGCGCGCGGCAATGCGCGAGTACGAGCGGGTCGCCGTCGTCTGCGGCGCCTGGCACGTGCCGGCGCTGAGCGCGCCCCTTCCGCCGGCCACGCAGGATGCTCGCATCCTGCGTGGGCTTCCCAAGGTTAAGGTCGCGATGACCTGGGTGCCGTGGACGCACGCGCGGTTGGCGTCCTGGCAGGGGTACGGCGCGGGGGTGCGCTCACCGGGCTGGTACCACCACCTGTTCACCGACCCGCCTGACGCGGTCGCCCGGTGGTTGGTGCGCGCGGCCGGCGTCCTGCGGCGCGACGGGCTGCCGGTCTCCAGCGCCCATGTCATCGAGGCGACGCGGCTCGCCGATGCCTTGGCGAACATGCGCGGCCGGCCGGTGCCCGGTCTGGCGGAGGTCACGGACGCGGCCCTGGCGGTGCTGTGCGACGGCGACGCGCTGCGGCTGGAGCTGATCCAGCGGCGGCTGGTGGTCGGTGAACGGCTGGGCCGGGTGCCCGACCGCACACCCGGTGTGCCGATCGCGCGCGACGTGTCCGCCTCACAACGGCGGCTCCGCCTGCCACCCGACCCGCTGCCCCGCGAACTCGACCTGGACCTGCGGCGCCAGATCGACCTCGAACGCAGCCTCCTGCTGCACCGGCTCAACCTGCTCGGCGTCGGTTGGGGTGTGGCGCTCGCGGGCCGGCGTGGCCGGGGAACGTTCTGGGAGTCGTGGCGGCTGGGCTGGCAGCCGGAGTTCGCGGTCGACCTGGTGGAGGCGAGCGCGTACGGGACGACGGTGCGCGACGCCGCGACGACCCGCGTCGCCGAGCAGGCGGCCGCGGCGAAGTCGCTCGCCGACGTCACCGCTCTGGTGGAGCAGAGCCTGCTGGCGGCGCTGCCCGAGGCACTCCCCGCCGTGCTCAAGGCGCTCGACGAGCGGATGGCGCTCAACCGTGACATCGCGAACTTCATGGACGCGCTCCCGGCGCTCGCCCGCACCCAGCGCTACAGCGACGTACGGCGCACCGACCTGCCAGCGCTCCGGCACGTCACGGACGGGCTCATCACGCGGATCTGTGTGGGCCTGCCGGCCGCCGTCGGCGGCCTGAACGACGCCGCCGCGGCCGCGATGCGCGATCGGATCGACGCGGTGCAGGCGGCCGTGGCGCTGCTCGACCAGCCCGACCTGACGGCGCGCTGGCACGACGTGCTCACCACATTGTCCACAAGGGACGACCTTCATGGGTTGCTGTCGGGCCGGCTCAATCGTCTGTTGCTCGACGCCGGGCTGCTCGACGTCGCCGAGGCGGAGCGCCAGATGGCCCTCGTGCTCACGGTCGGTATCCCGGTGACCCGGGCCGCAGCATGGATCGAGGGGTTTCTCACCGGTGACGGCCTGCTGCTGGTGCATGACGAGCGGCTGCTGCGGCTGGTGGACGCCTGGCTCACCGGCATCCCGCCGGACTCCTTCGTGGAAGCGTTGCCGCTGCTGCGCCGTACCTTTAGCGAATACCCGCCGGCCCAGCGCCGGCGGATCGGCGAGCGCGCCGTACGCCTCGGCGGCGCGGGCGGCGGGCGCGACGCGGGCGATCGCGGCGATCCGGGAATCGACGACGAGCGTGGCGATCTGGTGATGCCCACCGTCGCGGTCCTGCTCGGCCGGCGCCCGCCCATGGCCGCCAACGTGGTTCGGTCGGCGGAGGTGGCGCGATGACAATGCCGGACGACGAGCGCGCGCGCCGCTGGAGGCTGGCGCTCGGCGGTGCGCCCGAGGGCGAGGGTACGGGTTACCGGCTCGGCGGCGGCGATGCGGCGATCGACGCGGCGCTGGCCGCGCTCTACGACTCCGACCGGGGAGCCGGCGGCGACGAGCGCGGCCGGGCGGGCGGCCTCAACGCGTCCGCTCCCCGGGTGGCCCGGTGGCTGGGTGACATCCGCCGGTACTTTCCGTCCACGGTGGTGCAGGTGATGCAGGCGGACGCGATCGAGCGGCTGAACCTGTCCCGAATGCTGCTCGAACCGGAGATGCTCGAGGCCGTCGAACCAGACATCCATCTGGTCGGCACGCTCCTCGCCCTCAACAAGATGATGCCCGAGCGCAGCAAGCGAGCCGCCCGGATGGTGGTGGCGAAGGTGGTCGCCGACATCGAGCGCCGGGTCGCGCAGCGCACCCGCTCGGCGCTGACCGGAGCCGTCAACCGCGCCGCCCGGGTCAACCGTCCGCGCCACGGCGACATCGACTGGGGCCGCACCATCCGGGCCAACCTGCGCCACTACCGCCCCGAACTCGGCACGATCATCCCCGAACACCTCATCGGGTACGGCCGCAGGGCGAACGCGGTACAGCGGGAAATCGTGCTGCTGGTCGACCAGTCCGGTTCGATGGCGGCCTCGGTGGTGTACGCGAGCGTCTTCTCCGCCGCACTCGCGTCGCTGCGCACCTTGCGTACGTCTCTGGTGGTCTTCGACACCGCGGTGGCCGACCTGACCGACAAGCTGGCGGACCCGGTCGACGTCCTCTTCGGCACGCAGCTCGGCGGCGGCACGGACATCAACCGGGCCCTCGCGTATGCCCAGGGCCTCATCAGCCGACCCAGGGACACGATCGTGGTGTTGATCAGCGACCTCTACGAGGGCGGGGTCCGCGACGACATGCTGCGCCGCGTCTCGGCGATGACCGCCTCCGGGGTCCAGGTCATCGTGCTGCTGGCGTTGTCCGACGAGGGCGCGCCCGACTACGACCGAGACAACGCCGCGGCGCTGGCGGCGCTCGGCGTGCCCGCGTTCGCCTGCACCCCGGATCTGTTTCCCGAGCTGATGAGCGCGGCGATCGAACGACGCGACCTCCGACCGATGGTCGAGAGCCGGTCGGGCCACGGTTAGCCGCTGGGCGATGGCTTCGGGCCCCCGGTCAGGTCCTCGTAGTCGGCGCACGGCTGGCCGTCGGCCTCGGGCGTCACGACCTTGATGCCGGCTGCTGGCGGCGTGTCGGGTGGGCGGGCGGTGTCAGCCGGCGAGGGCTTCCTCGGCCGGCACCGGGTCGGGTTCGGTGCGGCGCTTGAGGTTTCGCACCGCCGGGACGGCTAGCAGCACGCACGATCCGGCGACGCAAACGATGGTGGAGACGCGCAGCAGATGCTCGCCGCCGGTGACCGCAGCTAGCGGTCCGGCGATGGCTTGCCCGGCCGCCAGGCCCGACACGGAGCCGGCGACCTCGTAGGCGGTGACCCGGTTGAGCACATCGGGCGCCACCTGGGTCTGCACGCTGGTGGCCCACATGACCGACCAGAACGCCCAAGCCACTCCCGCGATAGAGGCGCCGGCCAACAGTACGATCAGGGGCGCCTTCGAGCCGAGAACCAGCGGGAGCAGCGCGAAGCCGAAGGTACCGACAGCACCGGCCGCCAGCGGCCGGGCTGGGCGCACCTTCATCGCGATCAGGCCGCCGAGGATGGTGCCGGCGCCGAGCGCGGACTCGACCCAACCGTAGGCCGGACCACCGAGGCGCGCGGTCACCAGCACCGACCCGACCGGGATGATCGGCCCGAAGACGAACAGCCCGAAGGCGATCCACACCAGGATCACCGACCACATCCAGGTCCGGGCGCGAAACTCGCGCCAGCCCACCCCGAGATCGCGCAGCACCGAATGCCCGCCCGTCTGCGCGGGCACGGCCACCCGTACGAGCAGCAGGCACAGCGCGCTGACCGCGAAAGTCCCAGCGTCGATGGCATAGACGAGTCCGGCACCGGCGAACGTCACCAGCACGCCCGCCACACCCGGCCCGACCAGCAGTGCCATAGAGTCGGCCACCTTGATGGTGGCGTTGGCCCGCTGCACGTCCCGCGCCACGAGCGGCACCATGCTGTTGACGCCGGGCTGGAACATCGCGGCGGCGCAGCCGGCCAGGGCGGACATGGCGACGAGCAACCACAGCGGCGGTACCCCGACCAGGAACGCAATCGCGAGCGTGCCCTGCGTGATCAGCCGGACCAGATCCGCGCCGATCATCATGCGCCTGGCGCCGAAGCGGTCGGAGAAGACGCCACCGAAGATCACCAGGGCGACGAAGGGCGCCGTCCAGACGGCGAGCACGACGCCGACCCCGGTCACGCCGTAGATGGCACCGACCGCGAGCGCGGTAGTTACCGGCATGAGCGCGTCGCCCAACATCGATATCGAGCGGGCGCCGAAGTAGAGCGAGAAGTCACGGGTCCACAGGCGCATCTGCCCATCCTGCCTTCGAGATCACGCAGAGTACGAGCCCGTTCAGTCGCCTTACCGCGCCCACACACTTGTGCCCGATTGGGGCGAACAGTGGCCGGACTATCTGATCCAGGACTGCTGGCCGAGTGCATGAAACCGCGATGAAACCGCGGTAGATCTCGCGGCGTGCATTCTGCACCTGATCGCGGCCGCCAGCGCCACAGTGCCGAAAGCAGCGGCATGACCAGCGCTCCATCTCGACCGGCGATCGCGGCGACCAGGCTGCGCAAGTCGTTCGGCGACAGGGTTGTGCTCGACGGCATAGACCTGGACGTCGAGGAGGGATCCCCTTTTTCGCTGCTGGGCCCCAATGGTGCCGGCAAACCACCGCGGTCATCGGGACGCCGTGCAGCAGTGTGGGCCTGAGCCGGCGGCCCTGTACCGCCCGCGGCCACAACAGCGCGAACCGCTCGACGGGTGGCGTCCGTGCGGCGTTGCCGGCGGTCGTCGCGAACAGTCACGGCGAAAGATCGAGGCTAGGCTCGACGGGCATGGCGAAGATAGTGCTGCGCGTCCGGCTCACCGGCGGCGACCGCATGGACATTACCTACGAGGAATCCGACACCGCCGAGCCGGACGAGGTCATTGACCACGCAATCTCGACGCTTGCGCCGGACTCCGGGGTGTTGCGTTGCAGACACGGTGACCGGCTTGTGGTGCTGTACGGCAGGGGCGTGGCCGCGGTTGAGGTGGCGCCGCGCGGCGCAGTCCTTTGAGCCGTCCTGGGCCACCGGCACACCCGGATCGCAGGCTGTCCTTCGCATCCGGAGAGCGGTCGAGCTGTCCCGCTGGCCTGGCGCGTCGGAGTGGCTGGTCAGCCACGGCGTGCGGTGTCGACCAGCAGGGCCAGGATCTGCTGTCCGGTCATCGGCGTTCCGGAGAGCGGTCGTTGTATGGCTGCCCGCAATTCGGCGGTTTCCAGGAAGACTGCCTTCCCGCCTGGCATCGTCTCGAAAAGACCTGCCTCGGACAGCGCGGCTAGACGCTCATCGGTTGGCAGGAGTTTCGCGGCCATCGTCGAAGCGTCAAGCAGTGCCATCCCGGCGTGGGCGATCTGTTGTTCGTCGGTGACGTCGGCGGAGAAGGAGAAGGCAGCGGCACGCTGCGAGAGATAGTCGGCGAGAGCCTCGGCCCGCGCGTCAGGCGCGTCACTACCCATCGCGACAGTATGACGTCCATGGAAGCGGTGGGATACACGGTGTCTCGATCAAGCCTTGCCACGCTTGCCGCCACGACCAGGCATGCCGAACCGGCACGGGCCGGTCGAGGTCGCGCACGCGCGCCGGCGGTCCGATTGGCGAACATGCCACGTGCGGTGACCGTGAGTGTCACGTCTACCAGCCCTCAGGCTGGCCGTACCGGTGGTCGGCCTGAGCCCGATACACGAGCCCGACCGGTCGCGCAGGAGCTTTTTCTCGGCAGGCGCAACCGGGTCTTGTGACGGCTGCCATGGTCGTCTTGTCCATTCAGGTGCCTTCGTGCAGCATGCTACCGGCGAGCAGGAATGGCCGGCATCGGCCGCGCCGGAGAGGGGTGGGGCCATGCGGATCGCGGTTTACGGCGCCGGCGGCGTGGGTGGCTATTTCGGCGGACGGCTGGCCCAGGCCGGCGCTGATGTCCACCTCATCGCACGTGGCGCCCACCTGCAGGCGCTGCGCGAGCACGGCCTGCGGGTGCGCAGTGTCAAGGGGGACTTCGCAGTGCAGCTCCCGGCCACCGACGACCTGGCCGAGATCGGCCCATGCGATTTCGTGCTGTTCTGCGTCAAGGCGTTCGACACCGAGGCGGCCGCGGCCAGACTCGGACCGCTGCTGGGCGAGAACACGGCGGTACTGTCGCTGCAAAACGGCGTCGACAACGAGGAGAAACTCGCCCGAGCAATCGGGCAGGACCACGTGATCGGCGGTGCCGCGTTCATCTTCGCCCGGATCGCTGAGCCGGGGGTGATCGTGCACACCGGCGGGCCGACGAGCATTACCGTCGGGGAGCTGGACGGGCAGCTCACCAAGCGGGCACAACGGCTCGTCGACTGCTGCCAGCAGGCCGGCTTCGCCGCCGAGCTGTCGCCGGCCATCAAGACGGTGCTGTGGGCCAAGCTCGCCTTCATCTGCGCGCAGGCCGGCATGACCGCGGCCGTGCGGCTGCCGATCGGGGAGATTCGCACGGTCGACGCTGCCTGGGCTATGTATCAGCGGCTGGTCGAGGAGGTCGCTGCGGTGGCCGAGGCGGATGGCAACCCGGTGCCGCCGGCCGTTCAGCAGCGGGCCCTTGCTATGGCGCAGGGCCTCGAGCCGGGTAGCTTCTCCTCGCTCCACGACGATCTGGTGGCTGGACGGCGTATGGAAGTGGAGGCCCTACACGGCTTCGTGGTACGGCGGGCAGCGGGGCATCGCGTGCCCGTGCCGATGTCGGAGGCGATCTACGCGATCCTTAAGCCGTGGGCGGTCCGCAACGAGGCAACCGGGCGGTGAGCCTGCCTGCCGAGCCGGCCGGACCGCGTCCGGGCTCGGCCCGGCCGGGGCTGAGCGCCAACGCCGGCGCGGCCACGGCGGCGGCGCTGTTCGGCGCCTCGGTGGTAGCTGTCCGGGTCGCGGTCCACGACATCCCACCGCTCAGCCTGGCCGTCCTGCGCTTCGGCCAGGCCGCCGTGGTGCTGGTCGGCGCCGTGCTGCTGGTCGCGCCGAGGCTGCTGCGGGTCCAGCGCCGCGGTCTGCCGCTGCTCGTCGTGCTCGGCGTGGTCCTATTCTCCCTGTTCCCGGTCACGTTCAACGCCGGCCTGCGCTGGACCGAGGCTTCCCGTGGGTCGCTGATGCTTGCCACCATGCCGCTATGGAGTGCTTGGCTGGCCCGCGGCGTCGCCGGTGAGCGCCTGGCCGGCCGCCAACTCGCCGGGGTCGTCGTCTCGGTGTTGGGAATTGCCCTGGCATTCCTCGAGCCGCACGGCCTCCACGGCGGCGCGCGTGCGCTAGCCGGCGACGGGTTGCTGCTGATCACCGCGTTGCTGGGTGCGTTGTACGGGGTGCTGGCCAGGCGGGCGCTGGCCCGCCACCCCGCCGTGACCGTGACGACGTACGCGATGCTGTTCGGCGCCATCCTGCTCACACCGGCGGCGCTGGCCGAGGGGCTTCTCCCGGCGCTCGGTCGACTCGACGGCCGGCTGCTGGCTCTGGTCGTGTTCCTGGCCGTGCCGGGCGGAGCGCTGGCGTTCTTGCTGTGGACCTGGGCGCTGTCGCGGCTGACCCCGACCCAGGTCGCCGTCTACGTCAACCTCAATCCGGTCGTCGCCGCCCTGCTGGGGATCTGGCTGCTGGGCGAGCGGCGCAGCGTGGCGTTTGCGCTCGGCTTCGCGGCGGTCGTGGCCGGTGTCGTCCTGGTCAACTGGCCCCAGCCGGCCGCCAAGGATCCCGGTGGATCGACGTGAGCGCGAGGCTTCGCTGTCTGCTTACCCCCGGTTATGGGAGGTTCAACGCAGAGTCATGCTGATCCGCACGGCGGTGCCGGCCGCGCTGCTGTCGATCTGCAGGTCGTCGGCCATCTGCTGCGCGATCCATAGCCCCATCCCGCCCGCCGCGGATAGCGTCGGCCGATTCCGAGGGCTCGCATAATCCGCGGCGGAGAAGCCAGGGCCGTTGTCTCGGACCTCGCAGATGAGCCGACCAGTTTCCCAAACGCGTAGCTGTCCGGCGTCGCCACCGTGGCACACGGCGTTGGTCATCAGCTCGTTTACCGCGGTGACCCAGTCGCTGACCCGTTCCGGGGTCAGACCGCATCGGCGGGCGACGGCCGCCACCTGCTGGCGCACGGCGGGTAGCTGACCAGCGGTCAGCTTCGTGTCGAGCAGCAATCGGGTGTCTGAGGGGAAGGGATGATCTCGCCGGTGCCCGACCACGGCTCTCCCTCCCGAGCGGGGCGGATCTTGTGCACCTTGCAATGTACGCCGACTGTGCTGGGCAGCAACTTGGCCGGCCGCTACGTCGGCAGCGCTGGCTCTCAGGTGTTGCACGTCCGCCTCGCGCCAGGTGGGTGGAGGTTAGTCGACGGCCTGGTCCGGGACGGGCCTGCGAGGGAGCTGCCCCGCTGGCATACGGGGGGCTACGCTTTTGCGGTGATCGACGAGAAGGGTAGCGAAAGCGACGATCGGCTGCGGCGTATCGAGGCGGTCATGGACGCGACGCTGTCCATGCTTGACGTCGAGGACCTTCTCGATGAGCTTCTGGACCGCGTCCGCGACGTGGTGCGGGTCGACACTGCCGCCATCCTGCTGTTGGACAAGCACGCCCAGCAGCTGGTGGCTACTGCGGCCAAGGGGCTGGAGGAAGAGGTCCGGCAAGGCTTTCGGATCTCCGTCGGCCGCGGCTTCGCCGGCCGGATCGCGCGGGACAAGCAGCCCGTCATGCTGGACAACGTCACTGCGGCCGACGTGGTCAACCCGATCCTTCTCGACAAGGGGATCCGCTCGCTATTGGGTGTGCCCATGTTCGCCGGCGGCGAGGTGATTGGCGTATTGCACGTCGGCTGCCGGAACCCGCATCAATTCACCGAAGACGACGTGCGATTGCTCCAACTCGCCGCCGACCGGGCCAGCCTCGCCAGCCAGACCAGGGCGAGCAGCATGGACCGAACAGCCGCCCTCGCCCTGCAACGCAGCCTGCTACCCACCCACCTACCGGATGCGCCCGGCGTGGACATGGCCGCCCGCTACGTGCCCGGCCATGGCGCCGGCGTCGGCGGCGACTGGTACGACGTGTTCACCCTCCCCTCCGGCTGGCTGGGCGTCGTCATTGGCGACGTGTCCGGACACGGACTGCGCTCCGCGGTGGTGATGGGACGCCTCCGCAGCGCGCTACGCGCCTACGCCCTGGTCTGCGACGACCCGGCCAGCGCGTTGACGTTGCTGGACCGCAAGATCCGGCATTTCGAGGCCGGGAATCTCGCCACGGTCCTGTACGCCATGATCTCCCCGGACCGCGCCACCATCGAGATATCCCTCGCCGGGCACCTGCAACCCGTCCTGGCCGCACCCGGACAGGCGGCCGGCACGCTACACGTTCCAGTTGATCTTCCGTTGGGTATCGGCCCGCGTCAACCGGCCCGCCGGCGTACCCAGGTCGCCTTCCCTTCCGAGGCTGTACTGATCTGCTATACCGACGGGCTCGTCGAACGCCGCGGGGAAGTCATCGACGTCGGTATCGAACGTCTCTGCGCGGCCGTCGAACCTGGTCCGGCCGAAACGGTATGCGCCCGCATCATGACGGCACTAGCCGCCGAACAGCCCACCGACGACATCGCCCTACTCACCATCGCGCGAGCAGGCCAAGTACAGCAGGTGTGACAGCCAGTCCCGCCGGCGGCTGGCCCTCGGCCGGCACCGGTCTCAGTGGTGGCCGCCGGAGGACGTGGCTATCCCGTCGTACGCCAGGTGCAGCATCATTCCCGCCTCCGCGTGGTCGAGGTCGTGGCAATGGTTTGCCCACACGCCGGGGTTGTCGGCGCGGAAGGCCACCTGCCACGTCTCGCCGGGCAGTACGTCGAACGTGTCCAGCCACAGTGGACTCCCGGTCGGCGGTCGGCCGTCGCGGGCGAGCACCAGGACGTGGTGCCCATGCAGGTGCCAGGGGTGGATGGCGAACGACCGGTTGACGATAGCGAGCCGCACGAGGTCGCCCTCGCGGACGTACTGCGTGGGGATGTCCGGATGGGCACGGCCGTTGACCGTGAAGGCGAACCGAGGACGGCCGTCCGCCAGGGTGAGCCCGCGGTCGAGCACGAGGGTGAAGTCTCGGTCGAAGCGGTTGCGCGCGTCGATCGGCGTGGACCCGGCGGTGCCGTAGCGGGTCGGGTCGAGATCCGGCCAGCCGGAGGTGTCTGCCATCTGCGCGTCAGGTCCCGCGCCGGTTCCGCGGGCCGGCCACAGCCGCAGGCCGCGCCCGCGGTCGCCGTCGGCGAGCAGCGTCACGACGGCTTCGGGCATCGCGAAGGCCAGGTCGTAGCGGCCGCCCGCGGACAGATGCAGGCCGACCCGGTTGACCTGGGTGGGTCCGCTCAGGTCTCCGCCGTCGATCGCCACGATCCGGTACGCCGTCCCGGCGAGGGTGAACCGGTGCGGCCGGCTGTCGGTGTTGATCAGCCGCAGGCGCACCGGTACGCCAGGCGTCACGCGCCGCTCGTCGAACTGGTCGTGGTTACCGAAGACCACGGTCCCGCCGAACGTGTGCACCGGAACGGACACATCCAACCCCGGCCCGGTGGCCCGAGGCGCCATGACCACCAGCGTTCCGTACAGGCCCATCCGAACGCCCCGATGGGACATCGAGTGGGTGTGGTACCAGTACGTGCCGACCTGGTTCGCCCGGAACCGATAGACGAACTCCTGTCCGGGCCGAACGGCGTCCTGGGTCAGGCCCGGCACGCCGTCCTCGCCGGCCGGCACGTCGTACCCGTGCCAGTGCAGCGTGGCACCCACGCCGATGTCGGCGTTGCGCAGAGTGACCTCGACCAGGTCGCCGACCTCGGCGGTGAGGTGCGGACCGGGCACCTGCCCGTCGAAGGTCCAGGCTTCGACCCGGCGGCCGGAGGAGAGTGTGATGGTGGCCGTGCGTGCGGTCAACGTGTAGCGGCGCACCGCGCGGCCGGGCTCCGGGGTGGCCGGGCCCCGCAGATCGCTTACGCTCCGGGCCTCCACCGCCGGATGGTGATGGGTTGTCCCGGGCGACGCCGTCGGCACAGCGGACACGGCGGTCGCGGCGGCCCCGGCCATGGCCACCGCGACGGTGGCGGCCGTTCCACCGCGCAGGACGGCAGATGGTACGGGCCGGGCCAGCACCTGCCACGTGACCGGCGTCGCCGCACCGACGAGCGCGGTCGCGACGAGGCCCGCACCCCAAGTGGCCGGGTGACCGTGCAGCACCGTGACAAGCAGGCCGGCCGCTGCGGCGTACCCGGCGGAGAGGACCGGAACGACGACGGCGGGCGAGGCCTTCGCGACGGCCCTGGTCGCCGGGGCACTCCCCGTCGCGGACTCGGCGCCTCGGACGGCCGCGGTGAGCCGCGGTACCGCCACGACCAGGGCGACGGCGGTCCCGGCGATCAACAGCGGTACTCCGATGACCACCTTTTCCGCGACAAACCACCAGCCGGCCCGCGACAGTGCTACCACCGACGCGACTCGCGCCGCCGACGCCAGGACCGCGGCGGCCAGCAGTGCCAAGGCGATGCGGTGGCGTCGGGCAGCCGCCGCCACGCCACTGCCCAGCCAGCCGGCCACGGTAAGTACGCCGATCAGCAGGTCGACGGCGTTGAGCTGGCCGGTGTTCATCGTGCCTCGGCCGGCAGACCGGGCTCGGTCGGCAGACCGGGCTCAGCGGGGAGACGGGACTCAGCGGAAAGACGGCGCTCGGCGGCCAGTGCGCGGGCGCGGCGCATCACCGCGCCGGACGTGCCCATCACGGCCAGTCCGCCGATCGCGTGCAGGCCGCCGATAGCCAGCCCGACCGGGGTGCTGTGCCCGGTCCCGTCCGCGAATGCGTCGTTGATCGCGATGATGAGTGACTGAACGACGACCAGCCCGGCCGGGAGGATCGCCAAACCGACCAGTCTGCCCGGCGCCCGCGCCAAGGCCGCGGCGATGGTCGCCAGCACCGACAGTGCGGGGATGACGGCCATCCCGTTGAGGCTGTGCAGCGCGAACGACTCGTCGGTCTGCGGCCGGGTGAGGGCACCGACCGCCGCGAGGTAGAACTGCACGATGGTGGAGAGCAGGAGCAGGGTACTGACGACTACGAAGATTCGGCGCACTGGGGTTCCTTTCACTGGGCCGCTAGGCGGCCGGGACGACGCGGGTGAGATGGGCCTCGACGTGTTCGACGGCGGTCATGGCGTCGAACGCCACCAGGTGGATCAGATCGGCGTCGGCGGGCCGGATCTGCCGCCACAGCGCGGCGTCGCCCGGGCTGATCGAGGCAGGGGAGAAGGCCGCCAGCAACGCGATCCGCGCGCCGAGGCGATCCTCGGTCGGCAGGTTCGTCACGAGTGACCAGGCCCAATCCGCGGGCCGTTGCGGATGTGCGCCGTCGAGCGTCTTCACGGTCTGGGCGACGAGCGCCCGGGCTTCGTCGCCGAGTAGTCCCGCGCCCCGGCCGGCGACCGAGCGCAGCGCGGCGTATGCGACACCGATCGGCGAGGAGCCGGCCCACGCCGGGGGCGCCCCGATCGGGATCCCCGCCAGCAACGAAAGGCTCTTCCCGGGCTCACGCGCCTGGCGGGCGGTACGGGCGTACGCGCGGCCGCCGAGGTTGCGTACCAGCGAGGAGCGTTGCAGGTTACCCGGCAGCAGGCTCTCGGTGAGGAGCGCAGACACTCCCCGGTTGATGAAGTGAAAGGCCAGGAGTGTTCCCAGGTACTCCTCGACGTGGCCGGACGGCCCTGGCCGGCTCGCCCGTTGTGGCGTGCGGCTTGCTACGGCCCAGTCGAGCAAGCCCGCCATGGGAGGCTCACCGGGGGTTCTGCCGTCGGCGATTGTCTCGGCGAGATCATGCTCACCCAAGGCGTGTAGGAAGATGACGTGGGCGTCGATGCAGAACTGGCACCGGTTCGCCCGGGAAACCGCCGCCGCGACGACCTCCTTGCCCACCCGGGACGCCTGCCCCGCCAACAGCGATTCCCGCATCAGCGCCCAGGTCGCGGCCAGCAACTCCGGCGTGGGCGACAAGGCGGTGAACGTCGGTGCGGGGCCCATGAAGTCGGATGACAGCTGGGCGTATACGTCGGCGGCCAGACCGGTCGCGAGCTTGGCTGGCGGCGGCGTGAAGAGACGGTATGTGGAAGCCATGCCGACGATCCTCGGCGCGCGACCAGCCGACGTCGTCGTCTCTGCGAAGCCACTTTGCGTTGCCGCCGGCGCGGCATGGCGCCGTGCGCGTACCGCACCCGGAGTAGGCGTGCCGTACGCCGCCCGCGGGACGCGTCCGCCACAACGGCTGCTCTACTGTGCGGTCATGAATGATCAGCGGCGGGCCGATTTGCCCTACCTCGCGGGCGCCGTGGTCATCGCCGTGCTGCTGGTCGGCAATGCGGGCGCTGCCGCTGACGCGGCGCCCGTGAAGTTGGTCGATCTCGGTCTGGTCGCGCTCGCCGCCGTCGCGCTCGCGGCATGCCGGCGGTATCCACTTGCGGCTCTGGCCGTGGCGACCCCCGCCATGCTCGCCTTCCACCTGCGGGTGCACGCGGGCGTGTCCGCCGCGTTCGCCGTCCTCGGTACGGTCTACGTCGCGGTACGGTCCGGTCATCGGATCGCCAGCGTGGTGGCGAGCGCTGTCTTCCTGGCCGGCTTCTTTGCCCGGGAACTCAGCGTTGCCGCCGACGGACCCGCGCAACTCGTCGCCGAACGCACCACGCTCCTGCTGGGCTGGTTCGTTGCCGCGAACATCGCCGGCCTGGTCGCCGGCCAGCGTCGCGCCTATCTCCGGCAGGTGGAGCAGCGTGCCATCGAGGCCGAACGCACCCGCGAGGAGACCGCGCTGCGCCGCGCCGTCGAGGAGCGGCTGCGCATCGCGCGGGAACTGCACGACTCGCTCACCCACAGCATCTCGCTCATCAAGGTGCAGGCGGGCGTCGCCGTCCACCTCGCCCGCAAGCGCGGCGAGGAGGTGCCCGCGGCGTTGCTGGCCATCCAGGAGGCCAGTAACGCGGCCATGCGCGAGCTGCGCGCGACCCTGGACGTGCTGCGCCGGCCGGACGACGATCCGCTGAGCAACGGGATCGGTCGGGTCGCTGAGCTCGTCGAACAGGCTGACGCGGCGGGGGTGCCGGCGACCCTCACCGTGCACGGCGTCGTGCGGCCGCTGCCCCGCGACATCGACCAGGCCGGATACCGCATCGTGCAGGAGGCACTGACAAACGTCACCCGCCATGCCGGGCCCGCCAAGACCCGGGTACGGATCGACTACCTGCCCCGACAATTGATCATCGAGGTCACCGACGACGGCTGCGCCGACCCGTCCATACCGGTCCAGCCCGGCGTGGGCCTGCGCGGCATGCACGAGCGGGTGAGCGCTCTCGGTGGCCATCTGCGTGCCGCGCCACGGGCGGACGGCGGATTCACGGCCCGGGCTGAACTGCCGGTACCGGACCCCGGGCCGTCGGTAAGCGCGACGCAGCGCAGCCCACGGTCAAGCGGTCCGGATCCGGAGGAACGGGCGTGATCCGCGTTCTGCTGGCGGACGACCAGGCCCTGATGCGCGCCGGGTTTCGCGCCCTGCTTGACGCCGAGGACGACATCGAGGTCGTCGCCGAGGCGGCCGACGGGGCCCGGGCCGTCACGCTCGCCGTGCAGCACCTGCCCGACGTCGCGCTTCTCGACGTACAGATGCCGGTCATGAACGGTATCGAGGCCACCCGTCGCATCGTCGCGGACCCGCGCCTGTCCGATCTCAAGGTCGTCATGCTCACCAACTACGGGTTGGATACGTACGTGTTCGACGCCCTGCGCGCGGGCGCCAGCGGCTTCCTGCTGAAGGACACCGAACCCGCGGACCTGCTGCAGGCCATTCACATCGTCTCCCGCGGTGACGCGCTGCTGGCGCCTTCGGTCACCCGTGCCCTGATCAGCGAGTTGGTCTCGCGCCCCACGACGGACAACCCGACGGCCGGGCTCGACGTGCTGACCCCGCGGGAACAGGAGATCGTCGCACTGGTGGCGCGGGGGCTGAGCAACGACCAGATCGCCCAGCACATGGTGATCAGCCCGCTGACCGCCAAGACCCACGTGAGCCGGGCCATGGTCAAGCTCCACGCGCGTGACCGGGCGCAGTTGGTGGTGTGGGCGTACGAGTCGGGCCTGGTCGCGCCGCGCGGCACCGGCGAATCCCGACGGCCGGACTAGGTCCGGTTATCCGCTGCGCAGCGCGTCATCAACGCCTGTCTCGCGGCGGCCGAGGTGGACCGGCTCACGGCCGGAGATCATGTCGAACACCGCCTTGACGCAGGCGCCCTGTTCCCGGGTGGAGCTGATCAACCAGGGCCTGCGGTACTGCCGGACCGTGTCGTCGCCGACGCCGTCGGCGTCCACGCCGAGCCGCCGGCACAGCATGACCGCCCGCGGAAGGTGGTACGTCTGGGTCACCACGATCGCCCTGCGGATCCCGAAGATTCGATTAGCGCGGGCACACGAGTCGTACGTGTCGAAGCCGGCGTGGTCGAGCACGACCTTGCGCGCCGGCACGCCGCGGTCGAGCAGCCAGTGCAACATCGCGCCCGGCTCGTCGTACTCCCAACGCATGTGATCGCCGGAGACGAGGATCGCGCGGACCTTGCCGGCGACGAGGAGCCGGCGCGCGATTTCCAAACGGGCAACGAGGAACGGCGAGGGCGTTCCGTTGGCGTAGACCTGGGCGCCCAGCACCAGTGCGACCGGCGCCTCAGGGACCGTGTCTTCAGTAAAGATGTGTCCCTCAGCGCCGCCGCGTACCCACATCACGCTGGCCGCGGTAAGGACCGTTGCGAGTACCGTGCCGACACCGGCCAACCAGGCGACGCGCCGCAGCCAGCGGTTCAGCCGCTGGCTCGTCAGCCCGCGCC
This sequence comes from Micromonosporaceae bacterium, assembly GCA_036384155.1. Taxonomy (GTDB): domain Bacteria; phylum Actinomycetota; class Actinomycetes; order Mycobacteriales; family Micromonosporaceae; genus DASVMV01. Next base: position 27,235 of record DASVMV010000440.1, on the reverse strand, counting down.
GCCAGGGTGACGCGGCCGGTCGCTTTGGCACGCGCACCAGGATGGCAGAGGGCATCGAGATGGCGGAAGTCTTGTGCCCCAACCAGCGACACGATCGGAGACCCTGATGGCCCGCATCTGCTTCACCCTGCAGGTTGATCCGGCACGACTGGACGAATACCGCGCCCGGCACGCAGCGGTTTGGCCGGAAATGCTCGTTGCGCTGCGCGACGCCGGATGGCGTGACTACTCCCTCCATCTCCGAGAAGACGGGCTTCTCGTCGGTTTCCTTGTTACCGAGGACTTCGCGGCCGTTCAGGCGGCAATGGAGCGCACCGACGTCAACCGGCGCTGGCAGGCCGAGATGGCCGAGTTCTTTCCCGAGCTCGCCGACGGGCGTCCCGATCGCGGGATGCATGTTCTGGACGAGGTGTTCGACCTTGACGCCCAGCTGGCACGTGCGGGCAGCGCCACGACGGCGGAACGGGCGGTGTGAAAGGGGCATTGCTACTAGCTGTAATCGTCCGGATACGCACATTCGAGAGCGAAAGCAGTTGGATACGAAACGAAACTCCTACGACAGCGATTTCTCTTTCGTTTCTTGACTCCTCATCTGCGGTGTGTCTTACTTCACGTCACGCAACCCCAGCGGAGGGACCACCGACCTATGCCGGGCATCGCCGAGCATGAACGCCAGCAGCATGTGCTGCGGATGCTCGACGAGCAGGGGCGGGTCAGCGTAGGCGACCTGATCGCGCGGTTCGGTGTTTCCGCGGTGACGGTCCGCAAGGACCTCGAGACGCTCGAACGGCGGCGGCTGCTGCGGCGGGTCCGGGGCGGCGCCGTCGCCCACGAGGGCGCCGACGAGGGAGCGTTCGAGATGCGGCTGCGCCACAGTATCGCCGCGAAGCAGTCCATCGCCCGAGCCGCGGCGGCGCACGTACAGGATGGCGACGCGAGCTGTTTGGACTGCAGTACGACCTGCTACTACCTCGCGCTGGAGTTGCGAGCACGGCGCGGCCTGGTGGTGGTGACCAACGGTCTTCGCGCCGCGGACGTGCTCAGCGAGTCCGATTCGACCACAGTGGTGGTTCTCGGCGGGACCCTACGCGGATCCTCCAAGTCTCTCGTCGGCGACTTCGGTGACGTCCTGTCGTCGCGTGGCCGGCTCAACATCGGCTTCTTCGGGCTGCGCTCGCTGCATCCCGAGCATGGGCTGATGGAGTTGAGCGTCGAGGAGACCGGGGTCAAGCGCCGTCTCGCTGCGGCATCCGACCACGTCTACGGGCTGTTCGACTCGTCGAAACTCGGGCGCTTCGCGCTGCACTCCTTTGTGGCGACCGACCACTTGACCGGGCTCATCACCGACGAGGGCACTCCCGACGACGTGATGGAGCAGTGGTCGTCGCGGGGCGTGAAGGTGGAGCGGGTGACCGTGACCGGGGCAGGCCCAACGTGATTGGGCGGCGGTGCGTCGCGGTCGACCTTGGCGCGGAAAGCGGCCGGATCGTCGTAGGAACGTTCGACGGGCGCCGCTTGGCGACGGAGATCGTGCACCGGTTCCCTAACCAGCCCCGAGTCGTCGCCGGACACTTGCGGTGGAACCTGGCCGCAATATGGAGCGAAATCGTCGAGGGCCTGAGCCTTGCCGGTGCCGCCGCACCTGTGGACTCGGTGGGCGTGGACAGCTGGGGAATCGACTTCGGTTACCTCGACGAGCGAGGTGACCTCGTCGCGGACCCGGTGTCGCACCGCGACACCCGTACCGACGGGATGCTGGACGTCGCGGCGCAGCTGGTCGGCCGCGAGCGGCTCTACGGCGACACGGGCATCCAGCTGATGCAGATCAACAGCGTCTTCCAACTCCTCGCCGAATCCCGCGCCGGGGGCCCGCCCCGGGCGGCCCGGCGGCTGCTCATGATCCCCGACCTGTTCCACCATCTGCTGTCCGGCTCCTCGGTCGCCGAGTTCACCGCGGTCAGCACCACGGGTGCGTACGACGTCGCGCGCCGGGCCTGGGCGACGAAACTGCTCGACGACCTCGGAATCCGGACTGACCTGCTGCCCGAGGTGGTGGACGCCGGTACGGACCTCGGACCGGTCCTGCCCGGGCTCGCCGACCGGCCCGGTCTCGCCTCGACCCGGGTCGTCACTCCGGGAAGCCACGACACCGCGAGCGCGGTGGCAGCCGTGCCGTTCGACGACCCGTACGCCGGCTACATCTCCTCGGGAACCTGGTCCCTGGTCGGCGTCGAGCTGGCGCATCCGGTTGTCAACGAGGCATCGCGCACGGCAAACCTCACCAACGAGGGCGGCGTCGCCGGGACCGTACGCCTGCTGCGCAACGTGATGGGGCTCTGGGTGCTGCAGGAGTGTCGGCGCCGATGGGCGCGCGAGGGCCGCGACGTCGGATACCCCGCGCTGGCCGCCCTCGCGGCCGAGACCCCGCCGATCGGCAGCATCGTCGACGTCGACCATCCGTCCTTCGTTCACCCGGGCGACATGCCCGCGCGAATCCGCGACTACTGCCGCGCCACCGGGCAACCGGTGCCGGCCACGATCGGCGAGGTGGCGCGTTGCGTCCTGGAAGGCCTGGCGCTGCGGTACCGCGCAGCGTTCGACTCGATTGCGGAGGTCACCGGGCGGCCGGCGGCTCTCGTACACATCGTCGGCGGCGGTTCGCGCAACGACCTGCTCAACCAGTTGACAGCGGACGTGACCGGGCTGGCGGTGCGCACGGGACCCGTCGAGGCGACCGCGATGGGCAACATACTCGTCCAACTCGTCGCGCTTGGCGAGCTCAAGGGACTGGACGACATGCGTGAGGTGGTGCGGCGCAGCGACTCCGGTCGTTTCGTCGAACCGCGCGACCCCGCACGGTGGGGGGAGCACTACAACAGATTCCGTGACCTCGTCGCGCCGGTTCCGCCCGTGCAAGACCTGGTCGATTAATCATTCGGACCCGCCGCCAAGAGGCGGCGACCTGCGCCCAGAGCGGGGACGCAGGCTAGAGAGGAGTTCCTATGCGGATGTCGAAGAGGGCGACCGCACTACTGGCCGTAGGGCTCGTCGGCGCACTGGCGATGACCGGGTGCAGTAAGAAGTCCGGCGGCAGTAGCGAATCGTCGGGCGCATCCGGCAGCGGCGGGAAGAAGGTAACCGTCGCGTTCGTCCCGAAGCTGCAGGGCATCCCGTACTTCGAGGCGATGAACACCGGCGGACAGAAGGCCGCCCAGGAGCTTGGCCTCAACTGGATCTACAAGGGATCCACCACGGCGGACCCCGGGGCGCAGACCGACATCGTGAAGTCGCTGATTCAGCAGAAGGTGGACGTTCTCGTCGTCGCACCCAACGACCCCGACTCGATGGCGCCGGTGCTCGCCGATGCCAAGGCCAAGGGCATCCACGTGATGACCTCGGACACGGACGCGCCGAACTCGGTGCGCGAGGTGTTCGTCAACCAGGCCACCGCGGAGGGTATCGGGCAGTCGCTCACCGACGCACTGCTCGAGAAGATGGGCGGCCAGGGCAAGTACGCCATCGTCTCCTGTGGCCAGACCGCCGCGAACCTGAACTCGTGGATCGAGGTGCAGAAGAAGTACACCGCGGAGAAGTACCCGAAGGCGCAGATCGTTGACACCGTCTACGCCGGCGAGGATGAGGCCAAGGCCGTGTCCATGGCGAAGGACCTCATGAACGCACACCCGGATCTGACGGGTCTCGTCGGTGAGTGCACCTCATCGGCACCCGGGGTCGCGAAGGCCGTCCGCGAGGCGGGCAAGATCGGCAAGGTCTTCACCGTCGGCCTCGGCACCCCCCAGGCGATGAAGTCGTACCTCACCGACGGCTCGTCGAGCGCGGCGATCCTCTGGAACGTCGAGAACCTGGGCTACCTGACCGCGTGGGCAGGGCAGCAGATCGCCGGGGGCAAGTCGTTCGAGAGCAGCAACAAGGTCAACGGCGACCTCAGCGAGGTCAAGTACTTCGGCGACCAGAAGATGCTCCTCCTCGGTGACCCGCTGCGGATCACCAAGGAGAACGTCGACCAGTTCAAGTACTGAGGCGCGGACGGGTCGGGCCGGACACGGCCCGACCCGTCATATCGGAGGCATCATGACGACGGCGGACACCCGGTCCGGCCCGAGCACCTCGGCGAGCGCGCCCCCGGTGCTGCGGCTCACCGGCATCGACAAGTGGTACGGCGGCGTGCACGCGCTGCGCGGCGTTGACTTCGAACTGGCCCGCGGGGAGGTGCACGCGCTCGTCGGGGAGAACGGGGCGGGCAAGTCGACCCTTATCAAGATCGTGTCGGGGGCGGAAACGCCGGACGCGGGATCGATAGAAATTGACGATCACACTCTCTCGGCGGGAAGCACCACCTCGGCGCTGAGCGCGGGCATTGCGACCGTCTACCAGGAGCCTCAGCTCTTCGGCGAACTCACCGTCGCGGAAAACGTCTTCATCGGCCGGGAGCTGCGGCGCGCCGGGGTCGTCGAGCGGGGTCGCCAGCACGATGCCGTGGTGAGCCTTCTTGAGCGCATCGGCCTGGACCCTCGGGTCGCGGACGTCCGGGTGGCCGACCTGACGGTCGCCGAGCAGCAACTCGTCAGCATCGCCAAGGCGTTTGCGAGTGAGCCGCGGATACTCATCCTCGACGAGCCGTCCGCGATCCTCACCGAACGCGAGATCGACACGCTGTTCGAGGCGGTCCGCCGGATGCGCGACAGCGGCGTGGCCGTCATTTACATCAGTCACCGGCTCGACGAGCTGGCCCAGATCACCGACCGGGTGACGGTCCTGCGGGACGGACGGGTAGTGGCCAGCCGTCCCACCAACGAGCTCAGCGTCCGAGCCGTCGCCGAACTGATGGTCGGCCACAAGCTTGAGACCGGGCAGGTGCAGCGGACGGTGCCGGACGTCGAGCCCGCGCTGACCGCGGCCGGGCTTGGTCGACGCGGCTTCTTCGCCGACGTCGACCTGACCGTGCGGCCCGGTGAGGTGGTCGCGCTCTACGGCCTCGTCGGTTCCGGCGCCGCCAGTATCGCCCGCGCCCTGTATGGCATCGATCCGGCCGACTCCGGCGCCATCCGGATCAACGGCACCGAGGTGAGCCTCAGATCACCGGCCGAAGCGGTGCGGCACGGCATCACGATGCTGCCGGCGAACCGCAAGGTGCAGGGTGTCTTCAGCTCGAAGAGCATCGCCTTCAACATCTCCAGCGCACATCTGCGACTGCTCAGCCGCGCCGGGCTGTGGATGGACCGCGGTCGGGAACGGTCCGTGGCGCGGGACTTCATCAAGCGCATCGCCATCAAGGCCCCTGGCCCCGCCACCCTCGTCGGCAATCTCTCCGGCGGCAACCAGCAGAAGGTGGTGCTCGCCCGCCAGCTGGTCGAGCGGCCGCGCATTCTCCTGCTCGAAGAACCCACGCAGGGTGTTGACGTCGGAGCCAAGGACGAGATCCACCGGATCATCGTCGAGCTCGCCGACGCGGGCAGCGCGGTGCTGGTCGTTTCGGCCGACCTGCCGGAGGTGCTGCAGGTCGCCGACCGCGTCCTTGTCGTCCGCGCAGGGCGGATCGTGACGGCGTTCGGTCGCGGCGCCCGGCAGGCAGACGTCCTGGCGGCCGCCGCCGGTGACGACGGGTCGACCGGCGCGGACGAGACCCCGCCTGGCAATCGCAGCTCGACCACGGAGGTGAGTGCCTCATGACCGGACTGGTCCAGGCCGTACCGCTTCGTCGCAGACGCCCCGTCGCCCGGGCGGTGGAGGGTCAGGAGCTCGCCCTCGTCGTCGTGGTCGCGCTGCTGTGGCTTGCCCTGTCCCTCGGAACGGACACGTTCCTCACCGGCTCGAACCTGCGCAACATCGTCTTCGGTGTCGCGGCCATCGCGATCATCGGAGTCGGCATGACGCCGGTCATCGTGACCGCTGGCATCGACGTTTCCGTCGGCAGCATGGTCGCGGTCGTCATGGTGGTCGTGGCCAAGCTCATTCGCGACGCCGGGACGCCGGCGCCGCTCGCGATCCTCGTCGCGGTCGCCCTCGGGCTCGCGCTCGGCTCTCTCAACGGGCTGCTCGTAAGTCTCGGCGGGATTCACCCGATCATCGTCACGTTCGGCACGCTGAACGTTTTCCGCTTCGTGGCCCTGCGTGTCTTCGACTCGAAGCAGGTAACGGGTGTCCCGGACACGCTGGCATGGTTCGGCGGCGGGGAGGCGGGACGTGGACTGCTGGGCGTGCCGCACGCCGGGTGGCTGGCCATTGTGCTCGCCGCGCTCATGTGGTGCTACATGCGGTACTGGGCTACCGGACGTCACTGGTATGCGATTGGAAACGACGCGAACGCCGCCCGGCTCGCCGGCATCAACGTACGACGTCGGACCATCGCGGCGTATTCCCTGACCGGGTTGTTGGTGGGCCTGGCCGCCTGCGTCCTGATCGGAAGCGGCGGCCTGGTGCAGCAGAACGCGGGCGCCGGACTCGAGTTGCAGGTCATCGCCGCCGTCGTGATCGGGGGAACGAGCATCCTCGGCGGCCGCGGCACCGTCTTGGGGACCCTGCTCGGGGCGCTGCTGGTCGGCACGTTGACGAGTGCCATCACGCTGCTCGGCTGGCGCAGCGAGCTGACCGAGCTGTTCATCGGCCTGTTCATCCTGGTCGCGGTTGGCGTCGACCTGGTCCGTGAGCGCCGCAGGAGGACACGATGACGACCAAGACCGCTGAGCTCGACAAGGCGCGCGACGAACAGCCCACTCCGGGCCATTCGGCACCGCGCTGGACCCGTCCACTGCGGCTCGTGCTCTCCGAGCGGGTTGCGCTGCTGAGCGTGCTGCTCGTCGTCGTGGTGGTCTGGTTCTGGTATCTGGGCCAGAACGACTACCTGGTCGCGCCGTACGACGCCGACTACCTCGCGTCCGCGCTCGAGACGATGGTGCCCCTGTGCCTGCTCGGCCTCGCCGAGTTCATCGTCATCGTGTCCGGGCGCGGTGGGATCGACCTGTCGGTGGGATCGATCGTCAGCCTGGCCGGCATGGCTTTCGGATTCATGGTCGGCCAGTGGGGATGGCCGGTCTTTCCCGCGCTGGTGTTGACCGTCCTCGTCGGTGCGATCCTCGGCGCGGTCAATGGCGCGCTGATCGCGTACCTCGGTTTCCCGGCCCTGATCGCCACCCTCGCGACGTACTACGCGTACGGCTCGCTCGCGCTGGTGAGCAACGACAACGCGCCCATCTCGACGAAACCCGTTCAGGACCTGCACTCGCTGACCAGGGCAATCGACCTTCCCGTCGTCCCGGACCTGCCCGCGCAGGTGTTGACCTTCCTCGTTCCCTGCGTCCTCGTGGTGTGGCTCGTGGTCAACCGGACTACGTACGGTCGCCGGCTCTACGCCATCGGGACGAACGACGTCGCGGCCCGCTTCGCGAACATCAACGTGCGCCAGTCCCGGTTCCGTGCCTACGTCGCCTCCGGCCTGCTCTCCGGGGTCGTCGCCGTGGTCACCGTGGCGCAGTTCGCGTCGGCCCGGCCGGATGCGGGCACCGTGGGTAACGGCATGGCGCTGCCGGCCATCACCATCGCCGTGCTCGGTGGGGTGGCGATCTCCGGCGGCCTGGGGCGGGTGGCCGGCGTGGTGATCGCCGCCCTGCTCATCGTGTGGCTCAACGCCGGCATCCTGCTCGCCTTCGAGGGTTCGGACGGCAGCCAGTTCCAGCTCTTCGCGCTCGGCGCGGTCCTGGTCCTCTCGGCGCTGCTCAACGCGATTACGTTGCGGCGTCGCGGAGGGGTCCCGGGATGAGTGTGCGCGCGGACCCGGTGGCGGTTCCCGCCGCCCTCGTCGAGTTGACGCTGCGCATCGGCGACCCGGCACGCGATCTGGTGAGCCTCGCGGAGGGCAACACCTCGACCGTCGAGGACGGCGAACTGGTTGTGAAGGCGAGCGGTGCCCGGATGGACCGCGCGAACACCGACGACTTCGTGGTGGTCGACCTCGAGGCGGCGGCTCGCGTCCTCGTCGAGCCGCGCACCACCCAGAACGAGCTTTCCGCGCTGCTGACGGTGGCGGACGATCCGCGTGGACGGCGGGCCTCGATCGAGACGCTCGTCCACGTCGCCGCGGTGCACGCGGGCGGCGCGACCTGGGTAGCGCACACCCACCCGACCGCGTTCGTCGGACTCCTGTCCGTCGAGGAAGCGGAGCGACTGTGGCAGGCGCCGCTCTTCCCGGACGAGGCCGTGGTCGTCGGTCGCCCGGCGTGGGTCGGCTACGAGGAACCCGGACTCGCCCTCGGTCGCGCCGTCGCGGCCTCCATCACCGACCACGCCGAGCGGTACGGCGTCCCGCCGCGGCTCGTGCTGCTCGGCAACCACGGAATCGTCGCGCTCGGTCGGTCGCCGGACGAGGTCGAGGCGGTGACGACGATGGCGGTGAAGGCAGCCCGTACGCGCCTGATCGCCCACGCCGTAGGGAGGCCGCGGTATCTCGACGCGGCTGGCGGAGAAGCCCTCGCCTCCCGCGCCGACGAGGTCGCGCGCCGCGCGCTCCTCGCAGGAGAGACCGGATGACCGACCCACCCTTTGCCGCGCGCACCATCGAGGCGGTGTTCTTCGACGTCGGTGGTCCCATCTACGACGATGAGAACTTCGTGAGCGCCGTGCTCGCCGCGCTGGATGACCTGCGGGCTGAGCAGGGGCGGGAGCCGGTCGACCGGATCCGGTTCCGGGCGGTGTACGACCGCGTCCGCGCGGCCCAGTCCGGGTCGCTGCGGCGCGCGCTCGCCGCCGAGTTCCTCGGCGACGAGGGGCGGCGGGACGAGCTGCACGCACGCACCCGGCAGCACTGGCGGCACCCGCCCGGCGCCGTGTACGCCGATGTGCTGCCCTGCCTGCGGGCGCTGCACGGGCAGGTGCGAATCGGGGTGCTGGCCAACCAGGAGGCCACGGTGGTCGACGCGTTGCGCCGCGACGGCGTGGCGCCGTACGTCGACGTCTGGGGAGTGTCGGCGTTGGTCGGGCGCGAGAAGCCGGACCCCGCCCTCTTCGCGTGGGCGCTCAACGAGGCGGGGACGACCGCGGCTTCGGCGGTTCACGTCGGTAACCGCCTCGACACGGACGTCCGCCCGGCCCGCCGCCTGGGCCTTGGCACCGTCTGGGTGCTGCGCGGTGAGGCGGCTCCGGAGCCCACGGACGAGCAGCTCGCGGAGCCCGACATTGCTGTTCCCGACCTCCGCGAACTTCCTCGGCTGCTGCTCGGTACCGGACGCCGGCAGCAGGACGAGGCCGGGCGGCCATGACAGATCTCGTCATCGGCCTGGACGTCGCGACCGCGGACGTTCGGGCCGTCGGGGTCACCGCTGACGGGACCGTGGTGGCGCGGGCAGCGGCAAAGCTCCCGGCCCCCGACCGCTCAGTTGCCGGACGGGCAGAACAGCGACCCGTTCACGCCGACGTCGTCGCGGCGGTTCTCGCGCAACTCAGTGCAAGCCTGCCCGGCCCGGCGCGCGCCGTCGCCGTGACCGCCACCTCGGGGACCGTCGTCCCCTGCTCGGCTGATCTGCTACCCGTCGGACCGGCCCTCCTCTACGACGACCGCAGGGCCGGCGAGCCCGGCGCCGGGGTTGACCCGGCACTCGTGCGGTCCGCGCCGGCGCTCGCCCGCCTCGGTTGGCTCGAACGGCACCGTCCAGCGGCCCGTTACCGGCACGTCAGCGACCTCGTCGTCGCGCGGCTCATCGGAGAAGACGCACCGAGCGACACGAGTCACGCTCTCAAGACCGGTGCTGATCCCGAAACAGCCTGCTGGCCGCCGGAGTTGCTCGCCATGGCGGGGGTCGCGGAGTCGCAGTTGCCGCGGCTGTCCCGGCCCGGGTCCGTGGTGGGGCGCATTTCCCCGGACAGTGCTTCGGTAACCGGGCTGCCCGCCGGGGTGCCGGTGGTCCTCGGGATGACGGACGGGTGCGCGGGTCAGGTAGCCGCGGGCGCGGTGCGTCCCGGCGACGCGGTCGGCGTGTTGGGGACGACCCTCGTGGTCAAGGTGGTGGCACCGCACCGGATGACCGATGACGCGCTCGGGATCTACAGCCATCTCGCGCCGGACGGCTGCTGGTGGCCGGGCGGCGCCAGCAATGCCGGTGCCGGGGCACTGCGCAGCGCGTTCCCGGATGCCGACCTGCCGGCCCTCGACCGCGCGGCCGCGACGCATGGGCCGGCGCGCGCGCTCGTCTATCCGGTGGCCCGCCGCGGCGAACGGTTTCCCTTCGTCGCACCGCAGGCGGGTGGCTGGCTGCGCGGCGAGCCCACGAGTTCCGACGAGCACTACCGTGCCCTTCTTGACGGCGTGGCCTACGTCGAGCGGCTCGCCCTCGACGTCCTCGGCGGCTCTGGAGCGCCGAGCCGCGGCGCGGTCCGTGCCGTCGGTGGCGGCAGCCGCAGCACCCCGTGGCTGCGGATCCGCGCGACAGTTCTGGGCCGTCCGCTCGTGGTCCCCGCCGAGGCGTCCAGTGCCTTCGGCGCTGCCGTGCTGGCTTCGTCGTCCACTGTGCACCGGGATCTGGCCGCGGCCGTCGACTCGATGGTCACTCCCGCCGCCACGGTAGACCCCGATCCCGCCGAACAGCTCCGGCTCGACGAGGGATACGCCCGGTTCGTCGCGGCGCTCGTGGAGCGCGGCTGGCTCCCGGCGGCGCCGACAAAAAGCCCAGACCCGTCCATCAACTCCGACCCGATCGAGGAATGACCATGAACCGAGACGAGGTCAAGCGCCTCCTGCGAACGCAACACATCGAGGCGTCCTCCTGGGCGTACGGCAACTCCGGCGCGCGCCGGGCCTACCGGAAGTCCGGATGTCAGCAACGGATCGTCGCCGAGCGGGTCGGCGGGACCGCGATGGGATGGGGAGCCTGATGCAGCGAACAACCCGAGACGACGTTCCCGAAAGCGTCAGCCCGGAGGTGACCGCCATGCTCGACAGGGCGAACCGTCTGGGTACGGATCCCACGGTGACGAACTACGGCGGTGGCAACTGCTCGTGCAAGGCGGAGGTCACGCATCCGGCGACCGGCGAGCCGCTCACGTTGCTCTACGTCAAGGGATCGGGCGGTGACCTCGGTACGCTGCGGTATCCGGGACTGGCCGTCCTCGAACTCGACCGGCTGCGCCGGCTCGACGGCCGGTACCGGGGAGTCGAGCACGAGGACGAGATGGTCGACCTCTTCTCGTTCTGCGCATTTGGGCCCGGGGGTTCCGCCCCCTCGATCGACACACCGATGCACGGCCTGGTCGCCGCGACGCACGTGGACCACCTGCACCCGGATAGCGTCATCGCCCTTGCCGCCGCCGCCGACGGCGAGCGGTTGGTGCGCGACTGTTACGGCGAGCGGCTGCGGTGGATTCCCTGGATCCGCCCGGGTTGGGAGCTGGGCCGGATGATCGCGGAGATCGTGCGGAACCACCCGCAGGCGGAGGGCGTGGTGCTCGGCGGCCATGGTCTGACCACGTGGGGGGCAACCAGCGAGGAGTGTGAGGAGCGAGGGCTGCGGCTCATCCGCGAGGCCGCGGAGTTCATCCGACGTACGGGCCGGCCGGAGCCGTTCGGTGCGATCCGGGACGACCGCCGGCCGCTGGCCGAGGAGGCGCGGCGGCAACGGGCCGCCGAACTGGCGCCGCTACTGCGCGGAGTCGCGGGTACCGACAGCCGCGTGGTTGGGCATTTCCGGGACGACGAGGTGGTCCTGGACTTCCTCTCCCGAGAAGCGCTCGACCGGCTCGTCCCGCTCGGCACGTCCTGCCCCGACCACTTCCTGCGCACCAAGGTGCGTCCGCTCCTGCTCGACACCGCCCCCGACGCCCCGCTCGACGAGGTGGTGACGCGGCTGGGCGAGCTACACGCGGCATACCGCGAGGAGTACGCGGCGTACTACGCGCGGTATGCCGACGCGGACACCCCGCGGATGCGCGGTGCCGACCCCGCCATCGTGCTCGTTCCCGGCGTCGGGATGTTCTCCTTCGGCGCGGACAAGCAGACCGCCCGCATCGCCGGCGAGTTCTACGTCAACGCGATCAATGTGATGCGCGGCGCCGAGGCCGTCTCGACGTACGCGCCCGTGCCCGAGATCGAGAAGTTCCGCGTCGAGTACTGGGAACTCGAGGATCGCAAGCTGCGCCGCCGGCCGAAGCCGAAGGCGCTGGCCGGAAGGGTTGCCTTCGTCACCGGCGGTGCCTCCGGGATCGGTCGTGCGACATGCCAAGCCCTCGCTGCCCAGGGCGCGTGCGTGGTGGTCGCCGATCGGGACCACGAGGGCGCCCGGCAACTCGCCAAGGAACTCGGCGGCGCCGACGCGGCTCAGGCCGTCCAGGTCGACGTCTCGGACGAGGCCTCCGTTGGCCAGGCGATCGAGGCCACCTGCCTGGCCTTCGGCGGTCTCGACGTCGTGGTCAACAACGCCGGGCTTTCGCGGTCGGCGCCGCTCGAGGAGACCACGGCCGACCTGTGGAATCTCCAGTTCGACGTCATGGCTCGAGGATCTTTCCTCGTCTCACGTGAGGCTGCGCGCGTCCTACGCGCCCAGGGCCACGGCGGCGACATCGTCTACATCGCGAGCAAGAATGCGGTGGTGGCCGGCCCTGCCAACATCGCCTATTCATCGGCAAAGGCCGCGCAGGCGCACCAGGTACGCCTCCTGGCGGCGGAACTCGGCGGAAGTGGCGTACGGGTCAACGGCGTCAACCCCGACGGCGTCGTACGTGGATCCGGGATATTCGCCGGCGGCTGGGGCGCGCAGCGAGCCGCCGTCTACGGCGTCGCCGAGGAGAACCTCGGCCAGTACTACGCGCAGCGAACGCTGCTGAAACAAGAGGTGCTGCCCGAACACGTCGCCTCGGCCGTCGTCGCACTCGTCGACGGATCGTTGCCCCTGACCACCGGCCTGCTCGTCCCCGTGGACGGCGGCGTGCCCCAGGCGTTCCTGCGATGAGCGGGCGCAATCCGCTCGGCATCCACGCCGCCGTCTTCGTTGGCGGATGGAGCCCGCAGGAGCGGCGGGCCGCAGCGAGCCGGGCCCGTCGCGCGGGTTACGAGGTGCTGGAGATTCCCGCGCTCGACCCCGCGGCCATCGACATCCCGGACACCCGGGCGGTGCTCGACGAGCACGGGCTCGCCGGTGTCTGCTCGCTCGGACTCGACTTCGACGCGGACATCTCCAGCCCCGATCCCGAGGTTGCCGCGCGCGGAGAGGCGCGGCTCCGGGCGGCCCTTCGGGTCGCAGCGGGGCTCGGCGGTGGTTTCCTGGGCGGCGTCATCTACAGCGCGCTCGGCAAGTACGACCGGCCGATGGACCCGCGGGGGCGCGATTCGATGGTCGCGACCCTTCGCCGGCTCGCCGCCAGAGCCGCCGACGACGGGGTGACGCTCGGCCTCGAGGCGGTGAACCGTTACGAGTCGAACGCGATCAACACGTGTGCACAGGCGGTTCAGGTGATCAAAGATGTCGGGGCGACCAATGTGGTCGTCCACCTCGACGTCTATCACGCGAACATCGAGGAGAACTCGATCAGGCAGGCCGTGGCCGACTGCGGCGACCACCTGGGCTACGTACACGTGGGCGAGTCGCACCGCGGCTACCTCGGCAGCGGGTCCGCCGACCTCGACGGTCTCTTTCGCGCCCTGCGCGAAACCGACTACTCCGGCACGGTGACTTTCGAGTCGTTCTCCCGCGCCGTCGTCTCCGCGGATCTGTCCGACCGCTTGGGAGTCTGGCGGGATCTGTGGGAGGACGGAGACGACCTCGCCGCCCACGCCCACGCGTACATCTCCGCGCGCCTTGGTAAGAAAGGTACGCAACCGGCAGGGTAGGTGGTCTCTAGTGGACGATCAGGCCACCCGTCGAGGTCGAGGGTTCGACATGCCCGTCTTCGTTGGGCACCGGCCCGCTCACCTGGCACCGCACGCCATCGGATAGGAGGAACGGAATGGCCTCGCGACACGACAGCGCCCAAGGGCGGGTGGCGGCCGCCGAACTCATCGACATGATCGCCGATGAACGACGCCGCGCCGCCGACCTCATCGACTCGCTGGATCCCGAGCAGCTGGCCGCGCCGAGCCTGTGCGGAGCGTGGAGCGTCAAGCACGTGGCCGCTCACCTGATCGCGCCCTTCGCCGCACGGCGCCGGTGGTTCCTGCCGATTATCGTGCGCAGCGGCTTCAACCTGCACCGGGCTAACGCTGGGCTGGCGGAGCTGATCGCCCGCCGCCCGGCCAGTGAGATCGCGGCGGTGCTCCGGGACAACGCCGAAACGCCATACCGGGCACCGATCGTCGGATACTTCGGCCAGCTTACGGACCTGCAGATACACGCGCAGGACATCCGCCGCCCGCTCGGGCTGCCGCATGATCTGCGCCCCGATCGGCTGCGGGTGACGCTGGACTTCCTCGCGGGTCGCCGCGCGGTAGGTTTCTTCGTGCCGAAGGGGCTCACGCCCGGGCTTCGATTCGAGGCCACCGACCTGGGCTGGACGTCGGGTGAAGGCGCGGTGGTCCGAGGCACTGCCGAGGCTGTGATGCTCGCTCTGACTGGCCGGTCCATCGTTCTCGCCGAGCTCGCCGGCGACGGGGTCACCGCCCTGGATGATCGGCTGTCGCGTTGACGACTCGCCGGTCAGGGTGAGCCAACGTCCCGGGCGACCCGCTCCAAGCGGTCGCGGTACTCCTCCCACCATGCCCGGTCGACGGGTGGCATGTTGTCGTTGCCCTCGCCCATCCCGATCGCTCCGTCGATGAGCTCCCGCACGATGTCGGCGTGGCCGGCGTGCCGGTTGGTCTCGGCGGTCATGTGCACCAGGATCCGGTGGAGCGTGACCTCGTTGCGCTCCGGCGGCCACCACGGGACGCGGCCGACGGCGTCCAGCGCCAACGTATCGATGGTGGCGTCCGAGTGCTGCCAAACCCGGTGGTACAGCCCGATGATCTGCTCCCGCGACTCATCGGCGGTGGCCCACAGGTCAGCGTTCGGCTCGGCGTCGTCGTCGAACCACGGCAGCGGCTCGTCGAACGGCCTGCCGAACGTGGCGCCGAAGTACCCCGCCTCGACGCTGGCCACGTGCTTCACCAACCCCAGCAGGTTGGTACCGGTGGGCACCATCGGGCGCCGGACGTCGTACTCCGACAGCCCGTGCAGCTTCCACAGCAATGCCTCCCGGGCAGCCCGCAGGTAGCGGTGGAGGTCCGCCTTCATTCCTTCGACCATGCGGGACAGCATGTCATCGGCGGAGGTCGGCGCCATGCAATTGCCGCCGCGTGTGGTGCCCGGCCCCGACCCGGACGGTAGCCGGCGTGTAGGGCTCGACCCGCGACGATGGCTGCCGTAGGCGAGGGCAACGGCGCGGACTCGCAAGATGTACCAGGTACGCATTCGCGCGCTTCGACGACTGGTGCTGATCCGGGCATCGGGCAATTGTCCGGGGCAGGCTCACTCCCTACAGTGCGGATACTCGGGGAATTCGTGTCTAGGCCAGCGGTTTTCGTTTCAATGGACGGCCTTTGCAACGGATTCAATGTCCCGGCGGCCTCTCCTTCCTGCACCCTCCCCGCTTTTCCCAAGGAGTCGCAGATCATGGCAAGAACGCCGCTTGCCCGAATGCTTCGCCGCATCGCCGCCGAGCACCGGATCGCGGCCGAGCTGCACGCGAGCCCTGAACAGGTTCATCTCAGTCGACGTGAACTGCTGGCCCGGGCTGCCGTCGTCGGGGCAGCGGCCGCGGTCGGCAGCAGCCTGAGCTGGCCAAGGGATGCTCGGGCTGCCGCCGGAAGCCCTCGGATCGCGATTGTGGGCGGCGGGATCAGTGGGCTGGTCGCAGCTCTTCAGCTGCAGGACTATGGCGTCGCAGCGACTGTGTACGAGGCAAATGACCGCGTAGGCGGCCGCATGTTTTCCAGCACAGCCGGCAGCTACTGGTATGGCGGACAGGTCTCCGAGTGGGGTGGCGAACTGATCGACACCAACCACAAGCTGATTCAGACCCTGGCGAAACGCTTCAGCCTGCGGCTGGACGATCTTATCGGCGCGGAACCGAGCCACGCCGAGCCCACCTATTACTTCGGCGGCACCTACTATCCGTACAGCCAGGCCAGCAGCGACTTCAAGCCCGTGCACCAGGCCATCCAAAACGACATGCAGTCCTTCACCTGGCCGGTGCTCTACAACTCCAACCCTACCCCCGAGGGCGTCGCCCTTTCCAACCTCACCGTCTATGACTGGATCGAGACGCGGGTACCCGGCGGGCACTCGTCCAACTTCGGCAAGCTCCTGGACGTCGCCTACAACATCGAGTATGGCGCCGAAACCACCGCACAGAGCTCGCTTAACCTGCTCGGCCTGCTCGCCTATCAGCCGAGTCCCGGCAACTTCTCGATCTTCGGCCTCAGCGACGAGCGCTACCACATTGGAGGTGGAAACCAGCAACTGCCCGGAGCCATCGCTGCGGCTCTGCCGGCGAACTCCGTGCAACTCGGCTGGCAACTTACCGCGCTGGCGCAGAACGCCGACGGTACGCAGACACTCACCTTCGTCTCAGCGGGCACGACGAAGACCGTCATGGCCGACCACACAATCCTCGCGGTGCCGTTGGGAGTGCTCAAGCGTTTGGACCTGTCCGCGGCTGGCTTCGACACGATGAAGAGCGCGCAGATCAGCGCGATGGGTATGGGACACAACTGCAAGCTGCAGCTGCAATTCGGAAACCGGATCTGGAACGGCCCCGGCGCCTGGCCCGGCATTTCCAGCGGAGAAACGTACACCGACGCCGGATACCAATGCACCTGGGACGTCAGTCGTGCCCAATCCGGAAACCAAGGAATCCTGGTCGACTACACCGGCGGCGCGACGGCCGCACAGTTCAATCCGAACGGACCCTTCCTCACCTCCTCGTCAAACCAGGTTCGCCGCTACGCCCAGACTTTCCTCGGACAGCTAGAGCCGGTCTTCCCCGGCATAGCCGGCCAGTGGAACGGTAAAGCCACGATGTCGGCCTGGCACACCAACCCCTACTCGTGGGGCGCATACTCCTACTGGCCCATCGGCTACCCGCACCGCTACGCCGGCTACGAAGCGGTACGGCAAGGCAACGTCCATTTCGCCGGCGAACACTGCTCGATCAACTTCCAAGGCTTCATGGAAGGCGGCGCCGAAGAGGGGCAGCGCGCGGCCAATGAGATCCTCGCCGACCTAGGCAAGTAGTCCACGTCGCCCTGTCCCTATCACGCGGCATGGAGCAGCGCGTATCCCAATGCGGTGGTCCGATGCACCATCCGGGTGCCGTCGCGATGACTGGTGATGAGTCCGGCGTTACGCAGTATGGTCGCGTGCTGACTGGCATTGGCGGCCGAGATGCCGAGCCGACGTGCAAGATCGGTCGTGCTGCAGCCGAGCCCGACGGCGGCGAGGATCGCCGACCGCGTGGTGCCGATCAGCGCGTTCAGGCTGCGGTCGGGTGCAGTGGAGCGCATGAGCAGCGAGTCGGGGCCGCGCACCGCCGGATAGATCAGAACCGGGGGAAGGTTGTGGTCGAACAGTGTGACCGGGTGCCGGATGCAGAAGTAGGACGGCACCAGTCGCAGGCCGCGTCCGTTGAGGTGGATGACCTGGTCTGGATGCTCAGGCACCCGTAGCTCGTCACCGGAGAAGTACATCAGCGGTCGCAGGCTTGCGAGGAGGCCGCGCACACCCCCGTTGAGCATGGCGTGCATCCGTAGGCGCCGGTCGCATTCGACGGCCGCGACAAGGACCGGCTGATACCGTGCTACAGCAACGTTGTGGTACGCGCGCATCGCATCGGTGAGCCGCCACAGCGTAGCCGGATCGCCTCTCATCAGCAGCCGGACATCGTCGAGCGATCGCGACGGGATCGGCACCCTCCGCAGATCCCTCGCGAGGACTGTAGTCGGCGTGGAGCGGATCGCCTCCAGGCCGCCGTCCAAGCCCTCGGCAGCAGTCGGATTCAGGAAGTCCGGAAAGTAGCCGAGAGTCGGCGTGAGGTCGTTCAGCAGCCGGCCGCCCGGACCGAGCCCACCCGACCGGAGCGCGTTCGCGGTCGTCTTCCGCCATTGGGTGAACAGCAGATCACCCGGTTGTCCGCGAAGCATGTGGATGCTCAGGACCAGCTCCCACAATGGGTCTGGCGCACCACCGAATCGAAGGCGAGCGAGGTCTTCGCTGGTGAACAGAATGCGCAACATCTCGCCCCCATACCTGCACATTCGCTCGGCAGCCCGGCAGCCTACTCGATGAATGCAGATGCCTACCCGCGTCGACGCCTGCTCGTGCCGCGAACTGTTTCATGACGTTCGTAAATCGCTCACTAGTTCGCAAATGTATCGTCGGGAGTGGCGCAACGGCGAGCGGTCCGCTCGACCACCGTCGCGATCGGATAGCGCCCGTCGGAAAGGGCCACCCGGATGGCATGATGCGGAGGTGGCAGTCGCCACCTCCGGTCCACAAGTGACGGTCGTCGTCGGGGTCGACGGCGCCGGGCGAACGCATCGGCTGCGGCAGCTGGCCGCGGCCGCGACCGTCCCCGTGGTGCCGGTGCGACCGCCGGTGCCATCGATGGAGGCATTCGCCGGCACGCTGGCGGACGCCGCGGGCCGGGACTGTCTGGTCGTCGTCGACGATGCCCACCGGCTGGGCCCCGACGCGCTGCGCCTTCTCGCCGCGTCGGCCCGCGACGGAATCGCCATCGTGATCGCTCGCCGCCCAACCATCGACAGCATGGAGCTTGCCGCGCTCGACGAGGCGGTCACTGCCCGCGGATCGGTCGAGCAACTCGCCCCGCTCGATGCCGACGCCGTCGCCGCTCTCCTGGCGGCCATGACCGGGCGGACGGTGGATTCCGCGGTGGCGGCCGCCGTACATGTATCGTCCGGCGGGCTGCCCGCGGTGGCCGCCCTCGTCACGCTCGCTCCGGCCGGCGCGCCCTCGCCGTCTCTGATCGCCAGGATCCAGCGCAAGCTGGCCGTACTCGATCCCGCCGTGGCTACCCTCGCGCGAGTGCTGGCCGTGCGGCTGGACCTCGCCGACGGGGTACTTGCGGCGGCATCCAACATCGAGCCGGACCGGCTTGCCGTGGCGATGCGCAGGCTGCGCGATGAGGGCCTGCTGGTTCCGGGTGGAGAGCGGATGATCCCGGCGGTCGCAGCGGCGATCCTGGCGGAGTTGCCGGCGGCGGATCGGCGCCGGCTGCACGATCTCATCGCGCGATCCCTGGTGAGGCACGGTCCCCCGGGCGGCAGTGACCTGCTGGTCGCGGCGGCCCAGCTGCGCGCGGGGCGGGTGTATGTTCCGGCTGCAGCCGACGTCTATCACGCCGCGGGGGACCGGCTGCGGTTTGCCGACCCCGCAGCCGCGATCGGCTGGTACGACGACGCGCTGGAGGCCGGCGCGAACCCCGGTGGCGTTGCCGCGGGTCGCGCTGAAGCCGCTGCGCTGCTGGGCCTGCCGGTTGACACCAAGCAGGAGGGGGGACCGGAGGAAACGCAGCGGCTCGCCCTCGTCGAGGGTGCGGTCGAGGCGCATCACGGCCGATCCGACCGGTGCGCGCAGGCGTTGGTGGGCACCGCTCCACCAGGTCCCCTGTTGGCCGTGCCCGCGCTGGTCGCCACTGGCCGGCTCGCCGACGCCGGCGTCGCTTCGGCGACCGGCGCGAGCGGGGAGGCGCCGCTCGCGCTTCGGCGGTTAGCCGAGGCGACGCTCGCGGCCGCTACGGATCCGGTGGCTGCGGTCGCGCGGTACATCGAGGCGGCGGAGCTAATCGAGCGGACCCCGCCGGCCCTGGTTCTGCCAGACACGCCGCACGCATTGGGCGCCTTGGTCGCGGCGACCGCGGGCGATGTCGCGTCCGCGGAGCACCTCCTGGGCCGGGCGCTCGCCATCGGCGTGGGTGGGCCGGGCGTGGCAGACCGGTACCGGCTCCTGCTCGCGTGGGTGCGCATGCGGGCCGGGCGTTACGACTCCGCGGTGGGCGAGCTGGTCCGCCTCGCCGAGGCCACGCTGCCCGGACGGGAGCGGCTGCTGCTGGCCGGGCTCTCGGCCGCCATCGCCCGACGCAGTGGCGACATCGCCAGGCTCCGCGACGCGTGGGCGAGCGTCGAGCCGGTGCTCGCCCGGCGGGCGGTCGATCTGTTCGCCGTCGAAGTGGTCGAGGAGCTCGCCGTGGCCGCGACCCGGCTGCGCCGGGCCTTCCGGGTCGCGCCCGTGCTCGACCTGCTCGACGAGATCGTCGCGGGGCTTGGCCGGCCCCCGGCGTGGACGATCAGCGTCGGGTGGATCCGGCTGCAAATGGGCATCGCGACCGAGGATGCCAGGGCGGTGGCCGCTGCGGCGCAGGCGCTCGCACAACCGACCGCCGGTGCACTCGGGGTGCGGCAGCGCGCTCAGCAGGTCGCCGCCGGCCAGTGGGCCCACGTCTTCGCTGGAACCGCGACCGCGGAGGAGCTGGTCGCGGCCGCCGAAGGGCTCGCCGCTGCGGAGCTGCCGTGGGAGGGATCCCGCCTCGTGGGTCAGGGCGCGATCCGTACCAGTGACCCGGTGGCGGCCCGGCGGCTCCTGGAGAAGGCCCGCGAACTGTCCAGTACGGATGGCCCGGCGGCCGACGCCCGCGGAGCCGGCCAGCGCCGCAGCGAGTCGCAACACGGCGGCCTCTCGGAGCGCGAAGTCGAGGTGGCCCGCATGGTCCTCGCCGGCAGTACGTATCGAGAGATCGGATCGCGCCTGTTCATCTCCCCCAAGACGGTGGAGCACCATGTCGCGCGGATCCGAACGCGGCTCGGCGCGACCACGCGCGCCGAACTCGTCGCCGCGCTGCGCGACGTGCTCGGCGACGGCGAGGCCGATACGGCCCCAGTGTCGCCGGGGTGACTGCGGATTCGCGGCAGGAGGCGTAAGTGATATCCCAACCCTCCCTAACGAACCCGGTCAGGTAGGGGGGTTGCCCCGATGCCGGGCAGGTTGCTCCGGCCGCACGCTTACGCCATGCCCGGCCGCCGTGGCGGGGCCAGAGATTAGGAGGCACCAGAAATGGCGGAGCAGAAGGACCTCATGCAGATCATCACGGACTTCTTCGCCGATCTGCTGCGTGGAGGCGCCAACCAGGCCAACATCACGCCCATCAGTCAGGTGGTTGCGGACGCCGGCTACACCCAGGAAGAACTCGCCCAGGTCGACCTGAACAAGGCCTACACCAACGCCTGCAACTACCCGGGCGTGCCGGCCGAGTGCAAGGTGCCCCTGCCCACGTCGAACCCGACCCCGGAGCAGGTCGTACGCCACATCACGCAGGTCACCGAGGTCCACAACACCAACCAGCAGGTCTTCAACGTCACCGACAACTCGCAGAACGTCGACAATTCGGTGGACTTCGACGGGGACGTCCAGGTCGACGGCGACTTCAGCTTCGACCAGGACAACGTCAGCGCCACCGGCGGCTCGGTGGCCGGCGGGCAGAACGCGGTCGGTGCTACCGGTGACGGTTCGGCGGCGTCGGGCGCCGGCGATGCGGCCGCCAGCGGCGGCCTGGTCAACAGCGGCACCAACCTCGGCAACCTGAACACCGGAGACCGTGCGTCGCAGATCGGCGGCACGTCGCTCGACCTCGGCTTCGGCCGGGGCGCGGTGGAGCCGGTCCGGCTGGAGTCGCTGGACCCGGCTGGGCGCGTGATCACCCCGGAGCACCCTGACCTGCCCGACTTCCCGCCGGGCCCGGGAGGGGTCCACGGCAACATCGTCGTGAACACGGGCGACGTCGGCGGCGACAACACCCAGGTGGGGGAAGACTTCCACGACGAGTCGCAGACCGCCGAGACCCACGGCGACTTCTCCCCGGTCCAGCAGGAGCAGGACTCGGGCGACGCCCAACAGCTCGACGATCCGGCCGAACTGACGCAGAGCTAGAACGTGACGCCACACCGACCAGGCGCCGGCGGGCCGTGCGGGCAAGACAGCCGCGTGGCCCGCTGTCGCATGTCATCGACCGCAGAGGACCCTCATGACGACGCCAGCAGCTGGGCAGCGGAGCCGGGTCGCCCAGGCGATCGAGGTGGTGGACCTCTGCCTGCGGGCCAGCGCGGCGTACGGGCGTCCTGACCTGGGGACGCGCCTGGCCGCTGCGCGGCGCACGCTCGCCGACCCGGCCGTGCACATCGTGGTCGCCGGGGAGTTCAAACAGGGCAAGAGCTCGCTCGTCAACGCCCTGTTGGGAGTCCATGTCTGCCCGGTCGACGACGATCTCGCCACCGCGCTGCCCACCTATCTGCGGCACGGTGCCCAGCCCAAGGCCTACCTGCTGCGGGACGGAGACCCTCCGAGCCGGGAACCCATCGCCCTCGACGAGGTGCGGGGGCACGTCGTCGAGAACGGCCACGGTCGGTCGAACGGCGACCGACCCGTCGTCGGCGCAGAGATCGAGCTTCCCCGCAAGATCCTCGCCGGCGGACTCGTCCTTGTGGACACGCCGGGCGTCGGCGGACTGGGCTCGGTGCACGCTGCGGCCAGCCTGGCGGCCATCTCGATGGCCGATGCGGTGATTTTCGTAACCGACGCGTCCCAGGAACTCACGCTCAGCGAGCTCGACTTCGTCCGGCAGGCCCAAGACCTGTGCCGCACGGTCGTCTGTGCCATCACCAAGACCGACTTCTATCCCGCGTGGCGGAAGATCCGGGAGTTGAACCAGGGCCATTTCCGGTCAGCCGGGATTGACGTTCCACTCCTGGCCGTCTCGTCGACCTTGCGCGCCCGGGCCGCGCAGGCGAACGACGCTCAGCTCAATACCGAGTCCGGCTTCCCGGACGTGGTGCGTTTCGTGACCCAACGGGTCGGCACGGGGGCGGCCGATCGGATGGCGGCGCAGGCGGCGGCCGAGGTCATCGCGGTCTGCGATCAGATCATCGCCCAGTTCGAGGCCGAGCGGGCGGCTCTGACCGACCCGGTCGTCGCCCAGCGGGTGATCGACGAACTCAACGCCGCCCGTCGGCGGGTCGAGGAACTGCGCTCGGCCGCGGCAAAGTGGAGCCAGACCCTCAACGACGGCGTGACCGACCTCACCGCGGACATCGACCATGATCTACGGGCTCGCATCCGGGAGGTGCTCCAGGAGGCGGACGACGCTATCGAGGACATCGACCCTTCGGACACGTGGCCGCAGATGGAGTCATGGCTGCAGTCGCGCGTCTCGTACGAGCTGCTCGCCAACTACCGCCTGCTGCGCACCCGGGCCGACCAGCTGAGCGAGGAGGTCGCGGAGCACTTCAACGAGGCCTCGGGCCAGGTGTTCCGCCAGCTCGCCGTCTACAACCCGGCGGCGAGAGTCTCCGACGCCCGGGTCGAGCACAAGATCGAGCTGGCCAAGATGAAGGCGGGCAAGCAGGCGATGGTCGCGTTGAAGAGCGCCTACGGCGGGGCGTTGATGTTTATGATGCTCGGCTCCATGGCCGGCATCGCGCTCGGGCCCGTCGGCGTCGGCATCGGTCTTGTCATGGGCCACAAGGGACTGAAGGACGAGAAGAAGCGTCAGGTCCAGCAGCGGCGTACCCAGGCTAAGAACGCGGTCCGCCGGTACTGCGACGAGGTGAGCTTCGTGATGGGCAAGGACTCGCGCGACACGCTCCGCCGGGTCCAGCGCCAGTTGCGCGACCACTACAGCGCACTCGCCGAGGAGTTCAGCCGGTCGAACACGGAGGCGCTGACGGCCGCGACCGAGGCGGCAAAGCGTACGCAGAGCGAGCGCGACCTGCGGCTGCGCGACCTCGACGCGGAGCTTGGCCGGCTCCGCCAGGTACGCCAGCTCGCGATGAGTGTGAGCGGGAGCACTGAGCCCGCCAGCGCCACCCCGGCGAGCGGGCTCAGCGAGGTGGGGTCATGACGCTCATCGAACGCACGCGCGGGGTGCTTACCCGCGCGATCGACGTCTACCGGGGGACCGGCCACGACGCCACGCTGGCCGCGGTGCGGAAACGCCTCGACGAGCCGCTTCGGGTCGCGCTCGCGGGTCGGGTGAAGTGCGGCAAGTCGACGCTGCTCAACGCGCTGGTCGGCGAGCGGCTGGCGCCCACCGACGCGGGCGAGTGCACCCGCATCGTCACGTGGTACCGCGACGGGCATACCTATCAGGTGGTGGCCGTACCCCGGCAGGGTGAGAGCCGGCAACTGCGGTTCACCCGCGACAACGATGCAATCGAGGTCGACCTCGGTGGGCTCACCCCCGACGACATCGACCAGATGGTCGTGACCTGGCCGTCCCAGGCGCTGCGTACGGCTACCCTGATCGACACACCCGGCATTGGATCGCTGTCCGAACGGGTGTCCCGGCGGGCCTGGACGCTGGTCGCGGCCGACGACGAGGAGACCCCCGCCGACGCCGTGCTCTACCTGATGCGTCACCTGCATGCGGGCGATCTCGAGTTTCTGCGGGCGTTCCACGACAGCGAGGTCTCCCGGCCCAACCCGGTCAACGCCATCGGGGTGCTGTCGCGCGCCGACGAGATCGGAGTCGGCCGGACGGACGCGATGGCCTCGGCCCGGCGCATCGCCACCCGGCTCGCGAGCGATGGCAACGTGCGTCGCGTGGTCCAGACCGTCGTCCCGGTCGCTGGCCTCCTCGCCGAGACGGCGGTGACTCTGACCGAGACCGAGGTCGCTCATCTGCGCCGTGTGGCCGAAGTGGACGTACGCGACGCGGACGATCTGCTGCTCACCACCGACCGTTTCCTCGAGCGGATGCCGGAACTCGGCCTCACATCAATCGAGCGCGCGGCCCTGCTGCAGCGTTTCGGGCTCTTCGGTGTGCGGCTCGCCTCCTCGCTGCTGCGGCGCGGCGTCACGGCCACGGCGACCGAATTGGCCCGCGATCTCGCCGAGCGCAGCGGGATCGGCCAGCTGCAGGAGGTACTGCGGACACTGTTCTTCGAGCGGCGCGACGTGCTCAAGAGCCGATCCGGCCTGCTCGCCGTCGATGCGGTGGTACGCGCCCACCCGCGGCCGGGCTCCGAACGCATCGCGGCCGAGGTGGAGGAGATCATCGCGTCGGCTCACCCGTTCAACGAACTACGCGTCCTCTCATCCCTGCGGGCGGGGTGGATCAGTGGCAAGCCCGACGTCGTCGATGACCTGGAGCACCTGATCGGGGGAGCGGGCGCGGCGCCGTACGTACGGCTTCGGCTCGCCGCGGACGCGGACGTCGGCGAGCTGACCGGGTCCGCGAAGGACGCCCTGGCCCGCTGGCAGCGCCGGGCCGAGAACCCGTTGACCGCCCACGAGATGGTGCTCGCGGCGCGGGTGGCGGTGCGCTCGTGCGAGGGCATGCTCGCGCAGTTGGGGAGGGCGGCGGGATGACCGGGGACCTAGGTGGGATCGGGCCCCTCAGCGTCGTCGACCGGCTCGTCGTCCACGTTGTCATCCCAGACCGCGTCGTTGCCGGGGTCGTCGGCGAGCGGTGCGACCTCCGCCGCGATGTCAGACACGTCGCTGACCGTCGCGTCCGGATACGAGGTCTCGTCAAGGGCGTCGAGCGGATCCGCCGTGCCGCCACCACCACCGAAGCCGAGGCCGAAGTCGACATCGCCGTGCGGCGCAGGTTCGTCAGGCATGGGCGGCTGGGCGTCGGCGACGCTGAACTCCGGCGCCTCGTCGAGTCCGTCCGCGGGATCCCGGGTGTCCAGATCCGCGACGTCCGGCGCGGTGGCGAGCGCCTCGACCCAGCCCGACAGGGGAATGTCCGTCTCGGCGTCCACCTGAGTCGTCGGGACCACGCTGCTCGCCGCGACGTACGGCGCCAGATGCTCCGCCACCTCGACCGGAGCCGTGTCGGCGAAGCTGATGACCGCCGCGGAGACGAGGACGTCGGGGAGGTCGGGGTGCCCACTGTCCCGCAGCAGTTGCGCGGGGTCGGCGTGCCGCGCGGCCTCATCGCCCGCCAGCTCGGCGAAGACCTCTCGAAGCGGGCGGGCGGTGGCCATGCCTCCACCCTAGGGCCGCCGCGACCTAGGCGAGTGGGGGACTTCCCCCGGGCATCACCTAATCGGTACCGCGAATATGGACCCGCCGGCGCCACGCGCCCAGAATCTCAGCAGGACTTCGAACCTATGGAGCGGTCGCGATGTACGCATTGGGCATAGACCTCGGCACAACCTTCACCGCGGCCGCTACGTGGCGCACCGGTCACGCGGAAACGGCCTCCCTCGGCAGCCGGGCGGCGGCGATCCCCTCCGTGGTGCTGCTGCGCGAGGACGAGACGTTCCTCACCGGCGAAGGCGCCAGCCGGCGCGGGCTCACCCAGCCGCACCGGGTGGCCCGAGAGTTCAAGCGCCGGATGGGCGACACGACGCCGATCCTGCTCGGCGGCGTGCCGTACTCGGCGGAGGCGCTCACCGCGCGACTGCTGCGCTCCGTGGTCGACCAGGTGGTCCAGCGCGAGGGCGGGCCGCCGGCCGCGATCTGCGTGTCGCATCCCGCGAACTGGGGCCCGTACAAGACGGACCTGCTGCTTCAGGCCGTACGCCTGGCCGGGCTCGAAGAGCCCGTGTCGTTTACCACCGAGCCGGAGGCGGCGGCCATCTTCTACGCCCAGCAGCAGCGCATCGCGCCGGGTGCGGTCGTGGCCGTGTACGACCTCGGCGGTGGCACCTTCGACGCCGCCGTCCTGCGTAAAACGCCGGTCGGTTTCGAGATCCTCGGGCGTCCGGAAGGCATCGAGCGGCTCGGTGGCATCGACTTCGACGCGGCGGTCTTCAACCACGTGGCGGGCGCGATCGGCGGCAAACTCCAGGACTTGGACGAGGACGACGCGGCCGTGATCGCCAGTGTCGCGCGGCTGCGGGAGGAGTGCATCGAGGCCAAGGAGGCCCTCTCGGACGACACCGACGTGTCCATCCCGGTCCTGCTGCCCAACCTCTCCACCGAGGTACGGCTCACCCGCGCCGAACTCGAGGCGATGGTCCGGCCAGCCCTGTACGACTCGATCGAGGCGCTGAAGCGCGCGCTGCGGTCGGCGAAGGTCCAACCGGACCAGCTGCACTCGGTGCTGCTGGTGGGCGGTTCGTCGCGCATGCCCGTCGTCGCCCAGCTCGTCGGCGCGGAACTCGGCCGCCCGGTAGCGGTCGACGCCCACCCCAAGCATGCGGTCGCGCTGGGCGCGGCGTGGCTCGCGAGCGGCCAGACCGCACCGGCCCCCATGCCGCGGGCCGTGACCGGTACGCCGGTGGGCACGACTCACGCGGGCG
>DASVMV010000439.1:0-1822 GCA_036384155.1 Micromonosporaceae bacterium | reverse complement strand
CCAGTGCATCCAGCGCCGGCCGCTGGACGCCGTCGATGGCCGCGGTGGCCGCGGCCACCAGGTAGAGCAGCCAGAGGTGCGGCCGGTCGGCCATCGTGTTCAGCAGCAGGACGAGGCACAGCAGGGTGAACGCGATCTCGCTGGCCTGCCTCGCCCTGGTGAAGGCGGTGCCCCCACCGCCGGCCGCGGACCGCCCGTCGCTGCGGTCGGTCGTCGACGGACTCCGGTACGCCCGCAGCCGGCCGGAACTGATGGGCACCTACCTGGTGGACATCAACGCGATGTTCTTCGGGATGCCGCAGGCGCTCTACCCGTTCATGGCCGAGCGGCTCGGCGGGCCGTCGGTGCTCGGGCTGCTCTATGCGGCACCCGCGGTGGGTTCGCTGGCCGCGACGCTCGGCTCAGGGTGGACCGCGCGGGTGTACCGGCACGGCCTGATGGTGGTGCTCGCAGCGGGCGGGTGGGGAGTGGCGATCGTCGGCTTCGGCCTGGCCGGCTCGCTCTGGTTGGCGCTGCTCTTCCTGGCGCTGGCCGGGGCGGCCGACATGATCTCCGGCCTGTTCCGCTCGATCATCTGGAACGAGACGATCCCCGACCACCTGCGGGGGCGGTTGGCCGGCATCGAGATGCTCTCGTATTCGACCGGGCCGCTCCTCGGTCAGCTCCGATCGGGCCTGGCCGCCCGGTGGGTGGGCATCGGCGGCTCGATCATCTCCGGCGGCGTCCTGTGCGTGCTCGGCACGGCGGCGCTGGCCGCAGCGCTGCCGTCGTTCCTGCGCTACGACGGCCGGGAGGGACAGGCCCGCAAGCGGGCCGAGGACCAGGCATGGGCCGCCCGCGCCGCGCCCTCCCCCGCCGCGCCCTCCCCCGCGATCTAGGGCAAAGGGTGGTTAGATGATCTCTAATCACAACACTTTGCCCTAGATCCACGGGGCGGCGGGTCAGTGCTTGCCCTCGGCGAACTCCTCGAGGATCTTGGCGCAGAACGCCGGCAGATCGTCCGGCTTGCGACTGGTCACCAGGCCGTTGTCGACGTAGCACTCCTCGTCGACCCAGGTCGCCCCGGCATTGGCGAGATCCGTACGCAGGCTCGGCCAGGAGGTGACGGTGCGGCCCTCGACCACGCCGGCCTCGATCAGCGTCCACGGTCCGTGACAGATCGCGCCCACCGGCTTACCGGCGCCGAAGAACGCCCGCACGAACCGGACCGCGTCGGGGTCGGTCCGTAGGAAGTCCGGATTGGCCACTCCACCCGGCAGCACAAGGGCGTCGTACCGCTCGGGGTCGGCCTTGGCGGCGGTCACGTCCACGTCGTACGTCTGTGCCTTGTCCAGGTGGTTGAACGCCTGAATCGAGCCTTCCTTGATCGACACGAGGTCGACCTCGGCGCCCGCCTTCTCGACCGCCTCCCGCGGCTTGACGTACTCGACTTCCTCGACGCCGTCGGTGGCGAGGAACGCGACCCGCTTGCCCTGCAGTGAGCTCGGCATCTGCGGTCTCCTTCCGTGCGATTCGTCGTCTCTTTCGACGTGCCCCGGGCCGTCCGGGCCAAACGGGCGCCTCGGGCCGGGAAGGTTTGAGTCGTCACCTCCCGGGGACCCGAATGGACATGCGCAAGCAGGAGCCGCGGCGGCTTGCCGCGTTGATCGACGGCTGGCGCGGGCGCGAGGTTCTGGTGCTCGGCGACGCGATGCTGGACGAATGGCGGTTCGCGGAGTCGGATCGGCTCTGCCGGGAGGCACCGGCGCCGGTACTGACCCTGCGCCGGCGGCAGGCGGCGGCCGGGGGCGCGGCGAACGCCGCGGTCAATCTCGCCGCGCTG
>DASVMV010000438.1:0-15285 GCA_036384155.1 Micromonosporaceae bacterium | reverse complement strand
GGTCGACGCGGCGCACGCGCCCGGCATGCTGCCCGTCGCCGTCGACGCTCTCGGAGCCGACTTCTGGACCGGCAACCTCCACAAGTGGGCCTACGCCCCGCGCGGTACGGCCGTGCTGGTGGTGGCTCCGCGCTGGCGCGACCGCATCCAGCCGCTCGTCGTCTCGTGGGAGCAGGCCGGCGGCTTCCCACGGAACCTGGAATCGCAGGGCACCCTGGACTACACCTCGTGGCTGGCCGCCCCGACGGGGATCTTCACCTTGCGCAGCCTCGGCGTAGACGCGGTGCGGAGACACAACGCGACGCTGGCCGCGTACGGTCAGGCGGTGACCGGCGCGGCCCTCGGCCTCTCCCCGGCCGAGCTGCCCGAGCCGGGCGGCCCGTGGGTCTCGATGCGGCTCGTGCCCCTGCCCGCGGGGCTGGCCACCACATTCGCCGACGCGACCGCGCTGCGCCAGCACATCGCCGATGCCCTCGGCGCGGAGACCGCCGTCAACGCCTGGGACGGCCGCGGATGGTTGCGGCTGTCCGCCCAGGTCTACAACCGGGCCGAGGAGTACGACCGGCTGGCCGCCGGCCTTCCGGCGCTGCTCGCCGGTGTCGACTGAACCGGAAGCAACCGCAGCCGGCCCAGCCCGAGCAGGCTGAGGGGATCCAGGTACTGCTCGCCCCGCCGCAGCCCCCAGTGCAGGCACGCCGCCGTCGGGCAGCCGGCGTGGCCGGCCGCGAGGACGCCGAGCCGGTCACCGGCCACCACCGCCGCGCCGACGGACACGGTCGGTTCGACCGGCTCGTACGTCGTACGCAGGCCGCCCGGGTGGGCCACGCTGACCACTCCGCGGCCAGCGATCCGCCCGACGAAGAAGACCACTCCGGCTCCCGCCGACCGCACCACCGCACCCGGCTCTGCCGCCAGGTCGACCCCCCGGTGACCCGCCGCCCATGGCGCAAGCGGCGGGTCGAATGGCCGGACCACTGACGGTGCTCCCTCGATCGGCCACCGGTAGCCAGCAGACGGACCCACCGGCGCGCCAGGAGCGGCAGCCGGCGCCGCCGTGGCCGTCAGCACCGCCCGGGCCGGCATCGCCCCGATGGTGCCCGCCGTTCTGGCCGGCGACCGGACGCCGTCGACGAGAACCAGCAGCAGGGCGGCCGCGAGGAACCGGATCGGGTGCGTCACGGCTGCAGCCTGGTGCGGCCGGGCAGCCGGGACAAGGCACCGTGCCGGCCCCGGTGGACAGCCGGCCCGGGTGTGGACAACCCCCGCTGGGCCGATCCATCTGCTAGGAGCACGCCCTCGATCTCGCCGTCGTGGAGACATACGCTGAGCCGACGACGCGTCCGAGGAGGCGACGGGCCATGGCGATGGTGGAGGACCTGAGTCGACCGGGCCGGCTGGCCGACGCGGGCGAGGGGATCAGCACCGAGGAGCTCCAGCTCGCCGGGCGCAACCACGCCCTGCCACTGGAGGCTCTCCGGTACGACGTCACCCCGGTCGGTCTGCACTACCTGCTGATCCACTACGACATCCCGCACCTGGCTACGGAGCAGTTTCGGCTGAGGGTCGACGGACGGGTCGACCGAGTGCTGAATCTGGACCTCGCAGCCCTGCGGGCGCGGCCCACGGTCACCCGACGGGTGACGCTGGAGTGCGCCGGAAACGGGCGGGCGCTGCTGAGCCCGCGGCCGGTCAGCCAGCCCTGGCTCGTGGGGGCGGTGGGCACGGCGGAGTGGACCGGCACGCCGCTGGCTCCGCTGCTGCGCGAGGCCGGGGTGGCCGACGACGCCGTCGACGTCGTGTTCACCGGCGCCGACCACGGCGTGGAGCGCGGCATCGAGCAGGACTACCAGCGCGCGCTGCCGCTGGCCGAGGCGCTGCGTGCGGAGGTGCTTCTGGCGTACGAGATGAACGGCGCCCCCCTGTTGCCGCAGCACGGCGCGCCGCTGCGGCTCGTGGTGCCGGGGTGGTACGGGATGGCGCACGTCAAGTGGCTGCGCGGCATCACCGTGACTGACCGGGAGTTCGACGGCTACCAGAACGCGGTCGCCTACCGGCTGCGGCAGGACGCCGACGACGAAGGTGTGCCGGTCACCCGGATCGAGCCGAGGGCGCTGGTGCAACCCCCGGGCTTCCCCGATTTCATGTCCCGCACCCGGGTGCTGCGACCCGGGCCGTGCGCCATCGAGGGGCGGGCGTGGTCCGGTCACGGCCAGGTGGTCCGGGTCGAGGTTACGGTCGACGGCGGCGCTTCGTGGCTGGCGGCGACCCTCGGGCCGCCGGCCGGCGACTTCGCGTGGCGGCCCTGGCACCTGGACTGGTCGGCGACGCCCGGCAGCTACACCATCAGCGCCCGGGCGACCGACGAGTCCGGCCGTACCCAGCCGACCGAGCCCGCCTGGAACCGAGGCGGCTTCGCGAACAATCTGGTGCAGCGGGTGCCGGTCGTCGTTCTCGACTGCTGACGATGGGTTTCCGGGCAGCCGCCCGAAGACCACGGGGGCCGAAGCCGGTAGGACTACGTGCCGAAGCCGGAGTCTGCGGGCAGCGAGATGTCCGGCTTTTCCAGCTCTTCGACGTTGACGTCCTTGAACGTCATGACTCGGACGTTCTTGACGAAACGCGCCGGGCGGTACATGTCCCACACCCAGGCGTCGTGCATCTCGACCTCGAAGTAGACCTCACCGTCCGAGTTCCGGACATGCAGGTCCACCTGGTTGGCGAGGTAGAACCGGCGCTCGGTCTCCACCACGTAGGAGAACTGGCGGACGATGTCGCGGTACTCCCGGTAGAGCTGCAGCTCCATCTCGGTCTCGTACTTCTCGAGATCCTCTGCGCTCATCGCACTCCGCCTTCCATGGCCACATCATCCCGCACCCGAGCGGACGGCCGGAGCCCCACGCTCAATGCCACGCCGACGGTACCCCGTGCAGGTGCTCATCGCGCCGGGGGCGGCGCCACCGTGGCGGACGCCCGTCGCGACCGGACGCCAGCGCCACGTTCACGTACGAGAAACGGTGTTCGTCGCACGGCCCGTGCCGGTGGAGCGCGGCGTTGTGCTCAGGCGTGACGTAGCCCTTGTGCTCGGCGAAGCCGTAGCCGGGATAGCGGTCGTCCAGCTCGACCATCAGCCGGTCCCGGGTGACCTTCGCCAGCACGCTGGCGGCGGCGACGCAGGCGGCCACCTGGTCGCCCTTCCAGACGGCGAGGCCGGGCACCTCGATGCCGTCGACGCCGAAGCCGTCGGTGAGGATGTAGTCCGGCCGCACGGACAGCGACGCCAGGGCGCGGCGCATCGCGGCGAGGTTGCACACGTGCAGGCCGCGGCCGTCGACCTCATCGGCGGGGATCACCACGATCGCGTACCCGATGGCCCGCTGGACCACCTCCTGGTAGATCCGCTCGCGCACCGCCGGGGTGAGCAGCTTCGAGTCGGCCAGGCCATCGATCTCGCCGCGGCGCCCGTGCGGAAGTACCGCGGCCGCGGCCACGAGCGGCCCGGCGCACGCACCTCGGCCCGCCTCGTCGGCGCCGGCGACGTGCTGGAATCCGCGGCGTTGCAGCGCGCGTTCCAGCGCGTACAGCCCGGCCTCGCGACGGACCACGGTGCGCGGCGGGGTCAACATGCGGAAACCACCCCGGCCCGCCGGAGGAGCGCGGCCAGGCCGTCGGGATACACCCGCTCCCCCGTCGACTCCAGCTCGGCGACCGGCCACCACCGGTGCCCGTCGATGGATTGGCGCTCGATCTGGTCGAAGCCCGCGGTGTCCACCCGCCAGGCGGCCACCTCGAGCAGGAAGAACTCCTGCTCCTGCCGGTACCACCGGCCGTCGAACGGAAAGGTCGTCTCCTCGCGCCACACCGGCGTACCCAGTTCCTCGGGTGGAACCCGCAACCCGGTCTCCTCGGCCAACTCGCGGGCCGCACCCTCGGCGGCCGACTCACCCGGGTCGAGGCCCCCGCCAGGAGTGAACCAGTAGCGGTGTGCCGGTCGGGCCGGGTCGCAGCCCCGGAACAGCAGGACCCGCCCAGCCCCGTCGATCAGCAGGACGCGGGCGGCCCGGCGCGCCACCGGCGCGGGCGTGACCGGCTGGTCGACGGCGTCGGGAGACACCGGGTCGTGCCCGGCGGTCGATGGATGCGCCACGCTGACAGCGTAGACACCCTGCGCCGGCAGGCCCGAGGCAGCCGGACCGTCGAGCGCCGGCTCAGCCCGTCGGCCCGGGCACCGTCGCGAACGGCGCCGGCACCGACAGCCAGCCGGCCCGGTTCAGCGGCCAGAAGATCGTGAACGCCCGGCCGACGACGGCGTTCTCCGGCACCGTGGCCTGATCAATGTTGGAGGTGCGCTCCCAGTGCTCCAGGGAGTCGCCGGACTCGGACCGGTGATCGCCCATCACCCACAGCCGGCCGGCCGGTACGACGATGTCGAAATTCTCGTCTGCGACGGGATCGCGGTGCCCGCTCTCGTGGAAGACGTACGGCT
This sequence comes from Micromonosporaceae bacterium, assembly GCA_036384155.1. Lineage (GTDB taxonomy): Bacteria > Actinomycetota > Actinomycetes > Mycobacteriales > Micromonosporaceae > DASVMV01. The sequence goes on along the minus strand of DASVMV010000438.1, from coordinate 10,802 downwards.
CGTCCACGGTCTTTCCGTTGATCACTAGGCGGCCCTGGTCGCAACACCGCACCCGGTCACCGCCGACCCCGATGACCCGCTTGATGTAGTCCTCACCGGCCGGGTTGCCGCTCCACTGGGTCGGCGCCCGGAACACCACGATCTCGCCCCGCTCGGGTGACCGGAAGTCATACAGCAGCTTGTTGACGAGCACCCGGTCGTCGATGTTGAGGGTGTGCTCCATCGACGGCGACGGAATGAAGAAGGTCTGCAGCACGAACGTCCGCACCAGAATTGCGACCAGAATCGCCACACCCAGCAGGATCGGCAGTTCCCGCCAGAAGGAGCCACGCCGCTTTTCGGTCTGCTCGTCAATCACGGTTGGAGCCTACGCGGCGCGATCGCCCGCGACCGCCGGGAACGGCCGGCGAGCAACGCGGCACCGACCACCGGCAGGACGGTCGACGGATCCGCGGTATCGGGACCGGGCACCGGCTGCGCGACTGGCTCCGCGAGGGTGTCGAGCGGGTCGGGAACGGGCAGCGACGCCCAGCGGGAGACCGGCCAGACGATCACGAAGGCCCGCCCCACCACGTTGTCGATCGGCACCGGACCCTGGCAGCGCGCGTCCTGCGATACCAACCGGTGGTCTCCCATCACGAAGAGCTGACGGGGCGGCACGACTACCTCGTCGAACCGTCGGGACCGGCACTCCTGCCGGCTCGGCGGCACGTCGAGTGGACTGTCGCGGACGACGTACGGCTCGTTGAGCGGAACGCCGTTGACGGTGACCCGGCCCTGCTCGTCACAGCACCGGACCCGGTCCCCGGGCACGCCGATGACCCGCTTGATGAAGTCCTTCTCGCCCGGTCGGCTGATCCCCACCAGGTCACCGACGGTGCGTCCGACCCGGGTGAGGAAGCCCGGCGCCGGTTCGTCGCTGACCTGCGGCGCCCAGGCGTCGGTGCCGTGGAAGACCACGATCTCCCCCCGCTGCGGGTCCCGCAGGTCGTAGACAACCTTGTTGACCAGCACCCGGTCGCCGCGGAGCAGGGTGTCCTCCATCGAGCCGGAGGGGATGAAGAACGCCTGGAGCAGGAACGTGCGGACGAGTACCGCCAGGCAGAACGCCACCACGAGCAACAACGGGAGTTCCTGCCACAGCGGCATCTGCCGCCGCGCGGGACGGTCCCGTCGTACCCGGGGCTGCAGTTCGTCTTCCGGGCCGGCGTCCGGCCTCGTCCCCGACCGCGGCGTCGCCGCCCATCCGGCATCCCGGCCCGGAACGGAGGCGGTACCGCGAACCGTTGCCACGCCGCGCGGGCGGCGAGGCAACACAGGGCGTGTCGAGTCGGTCACTGGGGCCAGACTAGTCGGCGGGCGCCGCGAGGACATGCCGCCGGCGCGGGCCGACGCAGCGTGGCGCGCCCTCAGCCGACCGGCTTCTCCCGCTTCTCCTTGATCTTCGCCTTCTTACCGCGCAGCTCCCGCAGGTAGTAGAGCTTGGCCCGGCGCACGTCGCCGCGGGTGACAACCTCGATCCGGTCGAGGGCCGGGCTGTTCACCGGGTACGTACGCTCCACGCCGACCCCGAAGCTCATCTTGCGGACCGTGAAGGTCTCCCGCAGGCCGGCACCCTGACGCCGGATGACGACGCCCTGGAAGATCTGGACCCGGGAGCGGTTGCCCTCGACCACCCGGGCGTGCACCTTGACGGTGTCACCTGCTCGGAAGTCCGGTACGTCGGTCCGCTGCGACTGGGCGTCGAGTGCGTCCAGGGTGTTCATCGCTGCATCCTCGTGAGGCTCGCGGCGCACCCTATGCAGGCGCGCGGATGGGTGATTCTGATCGTCAACGGGCTTCGTGTCCGGGCCGCGGCTTGGCGATCCTCGCAGCCGCCCACCGCGTGGCCGGCTGCGGCAACCCCTCTACTTTGCCATATCCCGGCCGGGGACCGGAAATCCGGCCTCCTCCAGCGCCGACCGATCGAGCCGGTCCAACTCCCCTGCGGGCAGGGCGGCCAGCAGATCCGGGCGTCGCTGTGCGGTACGCAACAGCGCGGCCGTCCGTCGCCACCGGGCGATCCGGGCGTGGTCGCCGGACCGCAGGATCTCCGGCACCGGACGGTCCCGCCAGACCGGCGGCTTGGTGTAGGCCGGCGCCTCCAGCAGCCCACGGGCGTGCGACTCCTCAGCGAGCGAGTCGACGTTGCCCAGCACGCCGGGCAGCAGCCGGGTGACCGCCTCCATGATCGCGATGACGGCCACCTCACCACCGAAGAGCACGTAGTCGCCCAGGGACACCTCGGTCAGCCGGGTCCGGCTCGCCGCATAGTCCAGGACGCGCTGGTCGATGCCCTCGTACCGGCCGCAGGCGAAGATCAGGTGCGGTTCGGCGGCCAGTTCGTGCGCCATGGACTGGGTGAAGCGGACGCCGGCCGGGCTGGGCACCAGAAGTCGGGACGGACCGTGCGCCGGGACGACCGCGTCGAGCGCCTCGCCCCACGGCTCGGGTCGCATGACCATCCCGGGGCCCCCGCCGTACGGCGTGTCGTCGACCGTCCGGTGTACGTCGTGGGTCCACGTCCGCAGGTCGTGCACGGCGACATCGAGCAGGCCGGCGCCCCGGGCCCGGCCGATCAGCGAGAGGTGCAGCGGGGTGAAGTACTCCGGAAAGATCGAGATGATGTCGACGTGCATCGTCAGAGATCCAACAGCCCACCCGGCGGATCCACCACGAGGCGGCCGGCCGCCAGGTCGACCTCGGGCACGATCGCCTTCACGAAAGGGATCAGTGCGGTGCCGCCCTCCGCCCGTCGCAGAACCAGCAGGTCGGACGCGGGCGCGTGGTCGATGCGCGTGACCTCGCCGAGCTCTTCCCCGGCCGGCGTGACCGCGGTGAGACCGACCAACTGGTGGTCGTTGAACTCGTCCGGATCGGCCGGCGGTGCGACGTCGGCGCTGTCGACACAGAGCAAGACGCCGCGCAGGGCGTCGGCCAGGCCGCGGTCGTACACGCCGTCGAAGACGATCAGCAGACGCCCCTGGTGCCACCGGACCGACTCGACGGTGAGCCGATCGGGCACCCGTACCGGTGCCTCGAGCCCGGGCGCCGCCGGGGCCGCGGCGGCCGGCCGCGCCGCCGTGGCGTCGGTGACCAGCACCGACCCCACGGCGAAGCGCGCGTCCGGCTCGTCGGTACGCACCTCCACCGTGACCTCGCCGCGAATCCCGTGCGGCCGAAGGATGCGGCCGACAACGAGCTGCATCAGTACGAGTCGACGATGTCGACCCGCACCCCGCGGCCGCCCACGGAGCCGATCACCTGGCGCAGTGCCTTGGCGGTGCGACCACTGCGCCCGATGACCGTACCCAGGTCCTCCGGGTGCACCCGCACCTCCAGCCGCTTACCGCGGCGGGAGTCGATCAGGCGTACCCGGACATCGTCCGGATGATCGACGATGCCCTTGACGAGGTGCTCCAGCGCGGGCCGGAGTGCCACGTCAGGCCTGCTTGCCGGAGTCCGCACCGGCCTGCTCCTCGGTGTTGGCGGGTGCCTCCGCCGGCTTCTCGGCGGCGGGCTCGGTCTTCTTGGGTGCGGCCTTCTTCTCGGCCACCTTCTTCTCGGCCACCTTCTTCGCCGGCCCCTCGGCCAGCCCGGCCGCGGCCCTGGCCTCGGCCTCGTACGCCGCCGTGCGGTCGGCGCGCGGCGCCGCCACCTTCAGCGGCTCCGGAGCCGGCAGGCCCTTGAACTTCTGCCAGTCGCCGGTCTTCTCCAGCAGGCGCCGCACGGCGTCGCTCGGCTGCGCGCCGACCGACAGCCAGTACTGCACCCGGTCGGACTTGACCTCGATCACCGAGGGGTCTTCCTTGGGCTGGTAGATGCCGACGAACTCGATCGCCCGACCGTCGCGCTTGGTACGCGAGTCGGCGACGACGATGCGGTACTGCGGGTTGCGGATCTTGCCCATCCGCAGAAGCCGGATCTTTGCGGCCACAGTCTGTTCGCTCCTGTTGGAATTCTCACCGGCCCCTTCGGGGGCGGTGCACGGTGAGAGCCGACCGGCACAGTGGGGTTGGGCCGGGGACTGCTCGGTGGACTGGCGACGCGCCCGGGTAGAGGGCGCCGGGCGCGTGCCGGATACCAGCGACCCATTGTGCCAGATCGGGCACCCCGGACCGCCACCGGATCGCTCAGGTCACCCGATCAGGTCGCGGGTCCGCACCACGGTGCCGAAATTGCCGTCGATGTTGGCGGCGGTCGCCCGGGCGAACTCGTCGGCCGTGACCACCTGCCCGTCCGGGCCGCGCTCGGTGAAGGTGTACGTGGCGTCGATGGCGAACAGGACGTCGTACCCGAGATCGCCGGCCAGTCGAGCGGTGGTCTCGCAGCAGCGGTTGGTCTGGATTCCGGTGATCACCAGCTGGTGGGCGCCCTGGCTCTTGAGCCACGCCGCCAGGTCCGGTGAACCGTGGAACGCGGAATGGACGCTCTTGGTGATCTCCAGCGTGGGTGCCGCGTCGGCGACCACCTCCTTGTACGCGTATCCCGGCGCGTCCGGGCGCAGCGGCGAGTCGGGCTGGGTCGACGCATGGCGCACGCGCACGATCGGCCGCTGCGCGGCCGTCCACGCGGCGACGAGTCGGGCGATGTTGGCCTCGGCGTCGGGGTTGTTGCGCTCGCCCCAATACGGCTCGTCGAACCCGGTCTGAACATCGATGAGCAACAGGACGGCGTCAGAGTCAACGGTGATCGTCATACCGCAAGCCTGCCCGCCGGCGCCGTTCGACACGAGCGGCAGTCTCGCCGTTGATGCTCGAATTACCGCCAAAATCGAAAGGTGCGGGCTCCGGGCGCTGACGTCCGGCCGGTCATCCGGCCCGGGGGCGGTCCCAACCCGGTGGACGCTGCGGCACCGGCCACGACGGGTCCGGCCGGAAGTCGCACCAGGTGCCGTCGAACGGGAACTGCCGCGCCTCGGCCCGGGCGGCCAGCGCCACGCCGCGGGCGCGGATCTGCGCCGCCTCCTCGGCCGTCCAGTAGAGCGGGTGCCCGGTCCGCTCGGCGAACTCGTCCTCGTCCTTCCACTGCCAGGCACCGTCCGGCGTCACCCGGAGATCCAGCGCGTGGTCGGCCGTGTCCACGCCGGCCGCCTCGCCGTCGTCCCAGCGGGCGAACGGGTCCTCGAGGTTGACGTACCACTGCTGGAAGGCGCCGCCGGGGCCGAAGAAGGACCACACCGACCAGGCCTCGCCCGGCGGCATGAACACGAGCATGTCGCTGCCCTGCCAGGTCAGCTCGGTCAGGCTCACCTCGCCCAACTCGTCGATCAACCCGTCGTGGTGTGTCCGTCCGTCGGGCGTCATCAGCCGCCAGTACGGCGTACCGGCCGGCTGCCACAGCCGCAGCCCGCTCTCGTCGTCGGCAATGACCCGCATGACGTTGAGGAAGCCGATCCGGCCACCCCGCCAGTAGCGGCGCAGGACCGTTTGGCCTGGCGCGAAGCCCTTCATCGCACGGCCGCCCGGTCCCAGCCCGGGGGCAGCGCCGCCGGCGCGGCCCAGCCCGGATCGGGTACGAAGTCACACCACGTCCCATCGAACGGAAACTCGCCCGCCTCGACCAACTTGATCACCCGCTCCCCCTCGGCTCGTACGGCAGCCTCGTCGCGTACCCAGTAGTGGTCGGGGTACGCCAGCCGCTCGACGAACTCCTCCTCGTCCTTCCAGTGCCAGACGCGGTCCGGCGGCACCCAGATGTCCAGGTCCTGGTCCACCATGTCGATCCCGGCCAGATGACCGTCGTTCCAGCGGATGCCGGGCTCCTCGAGGTTGACGTACCAGCCGGCGAAGGCGCCCTCCGCGGTGCGGAACCACCACACCGAGTGCGCCGCGCCCGCCGGCAGGAACTTGAGCAGCGGCGGGCCCATCCACCTGCCCAGCGCGAGCCGGTACGACGAGGAGATCCACTCGGTGAACGGCATCGCCCGCATGCCGCGGCCGTCCCCGGCGACCTCGTGGGCGACCGGGCTGCCCTCGGCGAGCCACAGCAGCAGGCCGCGCTCGTCGTCGCTGACCACGCGCGCCGGGCGTACCCAGCCGAGGCGACCCTGCCGGACGTTGCGGTGCATGATCAGCTGCCCCCGCTCGAAGCCCACGGCGTCACCCTACCGCCCCCCGGGGTTCACCCCGCTCTCCCCGTGGATCTAGGGCATATGGTTGCGATTGGAGATCATCTAGCGACGATTCGCCCTAGATCGCCGGGAGGGTCAGTAGGCGCGGCCGAGCACCGCAACGAGGTCCGGCTCGTCTTCCGAGTCGGGCACCGAGCCGTCGGCGCGCACCAGGCAGCGCACGCTGACGCCCTGTGTGTTGGCCTCCGCCTCGCCGTGGGCGCCCACCTGCGACCACGGCAGCCGGGCCCATCCGGTGGCCGATGCCTCGATCGCCTCCTCGAGCGTGGCCACGTCGGTCGTGCGCGACTCGCGCTGCGCCAGCGCCGCGTCGTAGAGCGCCTGCTGGTCGGCGTCGAGCGCGGCGAGCACGGTGGACACCACCTCGCTGACCGGCACCGGCGTCTTCGAGCCGTCCGTACGCCGGACCACCACCGCGTTGCCCGCGGCCAGATCGCGGGGACCGACCTCGACGCGTACCGGATAGCCCTTGAGCTCGGCGTCGACGGCCCGGCGCCCGAACGGGGTGTCCACCCGGTCGTCGAACCCGACCCGCACGCCGTTGTCGCGCAGCGCGTCCCGCAGCTTGGCCGCCGCCTCGCCGACCCCCTCACCGGCCTTGACCACCATCACGTACGCCTGCACCGGCGCGATCCGCGGCGGCACGCGCAGGCCGTTGTCGTCGCCGTGGCACATGATCAGCCCGCCCAGCATCCGGGTCGAGCTGCCCCACGACGTGGTCCAGGCGTGCTCGACGCCGCCGGCCGCCGACGAGTACGTGATGTCGAACGCCTTGGCGAAGTTCTGCCCCAGCTCGTGGCTGGTGCCCATCTGCAGGGCCTTGCCGTCGCCCATCATGGCTTCGAGCGTGTACGTGCCGGTGGCGCCGGCGAACCGCTCCCGCACGGTCTTGCGCCCCACCACGACCGGGATGCCGAGCACGCCGACCATGAAGTCCTCGTACACCTCGTGCAGGATCTTGCGCGCGTACGCCCGGGCGTCGGCCTCCGTGGCGTGGGCGGTGTGGCCCTCCTGCCAGAGGAACTCGCTGGTCCGCAGGAAGATCCGCGGGCGCAGCTCCCACCGGACGACGTTGGCCCACTGGTTGAGCAGCAGCGGCAGATCCCGGTACGAGTCGACCCACTTCGCCATGAACTCGCCGATGACCGTCTCGCTGGTCGGCCGTACGACGACCGGCTCGGCGAGCTGCTTGCCGCCGCCGTGGGTGACCACGGCGAGCTCGGGCGAGAACCCCTCGACATGCTCGGCCTCGCGCTTGAGGTAGCTCTCCGGGATGAAGAGCGGGAAGTACGCGTTCTCCGCGCCGGCCGTCTTGATCCGGGCGTCCATCTCGGCCTGCATCCGCTCCCAGATGGCGTACCCAGCCGGTCGGATGACCATCGTGCCCCGCACCGGGCCGTTGTCAGCCAGCTGCGCCTTCGCGATGACGTCCTGGTACCAGCGGGGGAAGTCCTCCGCACGGGGAGTGAGCACGCGTGCCATGACCGCACATCCTAGACGGGCGCGGTACGGCAGCCCGCACCGCAGCACGGCCCCCGCGCCGCGTCAGCGGACGACGCGGCCGCGCAGCACAATCCGGCGAGGGGCCCGTACCACGCCCAGGTCGACCCGCGGGTCGCTGTCATAGACCACGAGGTCGGCGAGGCCGCCCTCGACCAACCCCGGGAAGCCGAGCCACTCGCGGCCCTGCCACGACGCCGCCGCCAGCACGTCCGTCGGGGACATGCCGGCCCGCTCGTGCAGCAGGAGCATCTCCTCGGCGGCCAGCCCGTGATGGATCCCGCCACCGGCGTCGGTGCCGACGTAGACCGGCACCCCCGCCTCGTACGCCGCCCGCACGAGCTCGGGAAAGCGGTTCCGCAGGGCGATCATGTGGTCGGCGTACCCGGGGAACTTCTCCCGCGCCCGGTCGGCGATGGACCCGAACGTCCGGACGTTGATCATCGTGGGTACGAGGGCGGTGCCCTGGCGGGCCATGTCGTCGATCAGGTCGAAGCTGAGCCCGGTGCCGTGTTCGACCGAGTCGACGCCGGCCTTCACCATGATCTCCACCGCTGACTCGGAGAACGTGTGCACCGCCGCCCGCACCCCGGCGGCGTGCGCGGCCTCCACGGCGGCGGTCATGGTGGCCGCGTCCCAGGACGGCGCCAGATCTCCGGCGTCCCGCTCGATCCAGTCGCCGACCAGCTTGACCCAGCCGTTGCCCGCCTTGGCCTGCGCGGCGACGGCGGCGGCCACCTCCGCCGCCTCGACCTCCACCCCGATGTCGCGCAGGTACCGCTTCGGCGGAGCGATGTGCCGGCCCGCGCGGGCCAGTCGCGGCACGTCGGGGTCGTCGTCGAGATCCGGGTACGGGTCCGGCGAGCCGGCGTCGCGGATGGCCAGTACGCCGGCGTCCCGGTCGATGGCGGCAAGGTCTCGGGCCTGTTGCAGCCCGGTGATCGGCGCGCCGCCGGGTGCGATGCCGATGTGGCAGTGGGCGTCGATCAGGCCGGGCAGGACAAACCCCCCGTCGGCGATCGTCTCCGCGCCGGGCACCGGGGTGAGGGTGACGCGGTCACCGACCAGCCACAGGTCGACGGTCCGGTCGTCGGGCAGCAGCACTCCGCGCACATGCAAGGCCATGTGCACAGTCCTACCGGATCAGCCCTGACCGCGCTCCCGCAGGCGCGCCCAGCGGGCAGTCAACGCAGGCAGGTCGATCGTCACCTTCCACGGCCGCTCGGTGTTGAACACGTCGTCGGTGTCCGCGGCCGCCTCGTAGTCACCCGCCCGGCCGAGCACGAACTCGGTAAGCCTCAACCGCTCGTGCAGCGGGTCGACCACCCAGTAGGTCGGTACGCCGGCATGCGCATAGACCTTTGCCTTGTCATACATGTCACGGAAGGTGGACTCCGGGGAGATCACCTCGACCGCGAGAACGGCGTCTTCGATGGGCACCGGGCTTCGGGTCACGTGGTCCGGCCGCAGCGCCACCACGTCCGGCCGCGGCTCGTTTCGCCTGTTGACCTTCATCGACAGGTCGATGCTGACCACGTACTCCGGCGGGCAGTTGGCCCGGAGCGCGAGCAGGATCTCGACACAAAGATCTTGGTGTAGATGCGTGGGGGACGGCACGATCAACCTTCCGTTGATCAACTCGTACGGAAGGTCCTTCGGCACGTCGCCGAGATCGTCGACGGTCCACTCCTGCCGCTCGGGCAGGATCGGCGCCGCAGTCATGACGTCTCCTTCCGGAGGCGGCCGTCACTCTACGCGGTCAGGCTACCGCGCGCTGCCCCGCGAACCCGTCGGGTAAGAGGCCGTCAGCGCTCCGGCTCTCCGGTCTGCTTGCCGAGCTTGTTGAAGTCGAGCTTGGGCAGCTTGAACCCCGGCGGCAGGCCCTGCCCACCGGCCAGGGCGTTCGGGTCGAGACCGGGCGGCAGCTGCGGCATCCCCCCCGGGAAGCCAGCAGGCATACCCCCGCGCGGAGCGGCACCACTCTGCGCCGCACCCCGCGAACCCTGCCTGCCCTTCGAGTTTTTTCTCTTGTTCTTCGGCGACTTGGTCGCCTTCCGCCGGCCAGCACCGGGCAGGCCCATCATGCCGCCCATCTGCTTCATCATCTTCTGCGCGTCGGCGAAGCGATTGAGCAGCTGGTTGACGTCCATCACGGTAACGCCGGAGCCGTTGGCGATCCGGGCCCGCCGGGAACCGTTGATGGTCTTCGGGTTGGTGCGCTCGCCCGGGGTCATCGAGCGGATGATCGCGGTCACCCGGTCGAAGTGCTTGTCGTCCAGGTCGGCCAACTGGTCCTTCATCTGCCCCATGCCGGGCATCATCGCCAGCACGTTGGCGATCGGGCCCATCCGGCGTACGGCGATCAGCTGGTCGAGGAAGTCCTCGAGGGTGAAATCCTGGCCGCCCATGAGCTTGGCGGTCATCTTGTCCTTCTGATCGGCGTCGAAGGCCTGCTCGGCCTGCTCGATCAGGGTGAGGACGTCGCCCATGCCCAGGATGCGGCTGGCCATCCGGTCCGGGTGGAAGAGGTCGAAGTCTTCGAGCTTCTCACCGGTGGAGGCGAAGAGGATCGGCTGGCCGGTGACCTCCCGTACGGACAGAGCCGCACCGCCGCGGGCGTCGCCGTCGAGCTTGGACAGCACCACGCCGGTGATGCCGACGCCATCCCGGAACGCCTCAGCCGTCCGTACGGCGTCCTGACCCACCATCGCGTCGACCACGAAGATGACCTCGTCGGGGTCGACCGCGTCGCGGATGTCGGCGGCCTGCTGCATCATCTCGGCGTCGATGCCCAGTCGGCCGGCGGTGTCGACAATGACGATGTCGCGGGCAGCGCGCCGGGCGTGCTCGATCGACGCCTTGGCCACCTGCACCGGGTCGCCCACGCCATTGCCCGGCTCCGGCGCGAAGACCTCCACCCCGGCCCGCCCGCCGAGCACCTGCAGCTGGCCGACCGCGTTGGGGCGCTGCAGGTCGGCCGCCACGAGCATCGGCTGGTGGCCCTGGGCCTTCAGCCACCGCGCCAGCTTGCCGGCCAGCGTGGTCTTTCCGGAGCCCTGCAGACCAGCGAGCATGACCACGGTGGGCGGCTGCTTGGCGAACTGCAGGCGGCGCCCCTCGCCGCCGAGGA
>DASVMV010000437.1:0-1636 GCA_036384155.1 Micromonosporaceae bacterium | reverse complement strand
GAGCACCCGCGCCAGCAAGGCGGTGTCGCCGGCCTGCCGGGCCGCCGCCTCTGCGCGCTGCGCGAACCGCAGTTCCTCGGCCACCTCGCCGTCGGCGGCCGCCTGCTGTGAGTGGATGTGGTAGGCCGCCGCCAGCTCCGCATCCGGGATCTGCTCGCCGGTCTCTGCGATCCGGCCGTACAGGCGGAAGAGCCACAACCGGCCTTCCCGCGCCAGTCCCCGCTCGCGCCACCACTCGGCGAGACCGCTGACCAGGCGCAGGCCCAGCCTGGCGCTGCCCCCGGTCGCGGTCCACCGCAGCGCCGTCCGCACCTCGTCGGCGAGCCGGTCCAGCGGATAGAGCGACAGCGTTACCGGTGATCCGGCCCGGTCGAAGTTGACCTGTCGGAGCGCGTGCAGGCACCAGGCGACATGCCGGTCGCGGGCGTCCTGTTCCTCGCCGGCGGCGGCCAGCCGGCGGGCCGCGTACGCCCGGATCGGGTCGAGCATGCGATACGTCGTGCCGCCGGGCTGCGGTTCCGCCAGGATCATGGACTTGTCGACGAGGACGGCGAGCGGATCCAGCGCATCGGCACCGAGCAGCCACTCGACCGTGCCGAGTTCGACCGGCCCGGAGAAGACCGACAGCCAGCGCAGCAGCCGAGCGGCGGGCGCACCCAGCGTGCGGTACGACCACGACACGGTCGCCTGGAGCGTGGCATGCCGCTGGGTGGCGGCCCGGTGCCAGGACGGATCGTCCACGGCCGGCGATTCCCGGCGGCCCGCGTCCAGCGCCCCGAGTACGTCGTCGAGCCGTTCCGCCAGCTGGCTGGCCGACAGCACCCGCAGGCGCGCGGCGGCGAGTTCGATGGCCAGCGGCAGGCCGTCGAGCCGGGCGACCACCCGCGCCAGATCCGACGCCTCGGCCGCGCCGGCGGGTCGGCCGCCCCGGGCCGCCGCCGTCCGTTCGAGTAGCAGGGCCACCGCATCACCTGGGGCGCCGTCGGGAGCCGGCTCCGCGGACAGCGGCGGAATCCGCCACACCACCTCGCCCGGAAGGTCGAGCGACTGGCGGCTGGTGGCCAGCACCCGCACCCCGCGGCTCCCGGCCAGCAGGCGCGATACCACCTCGGCGCAGGCGGCGGGCTGCGCATCACAGGTGTCGAGTACGACCAGGAGCCGACGGGCCGCGGCATGCTCGACGAGCGTGTCGACCATCGGCCGACCAGGTTCAGGTCGCAGGCCCAGTACCGCGGCGATGGCGACGGCCACCAGGCCCGGGTCGGACACCGACGCGACGTCAACGAACCAGACCCCGTCCGGATGGGGCTCCACGGTGGCGGCAGCCAGTTCAACGGCCAGCCGGGTCTTGCCGGTGCCGCCGGCGCCGACGACCGTGACCAGGCGATTCGCCTCGACCAGGCGGCCCAGATCCGCGCGCTCGGCCCGCCGACCGATGAACGTGGTGGCATGCGTCGGCAGGTTGTGGCCGACCGCGTCCAGGGTGCGCGGGTGCGGGAACCGGCGTTCCAGCCCCGGCGCGATCAGCTGGAACAGCCGCTCCCGGTCGTCGAAGCCGCGCAGCCGGTGCAGGCCGAGATCCAACAACGAGGCGCCGGCGGGCAGCGCGTCGGCGTGCCGGGCGGTCGCCGCCGAG
>DASVMV010000436.1:0-3877 GCA_036384155.1 Micromonosporaceae bacterium | reverse complement strand
GCCCGGTCCGGCGGCCCCGACCAGCCGGTCCGGCCCGACCAGCCGGTCCGGCCCGACCAGCCGGTCCGGCCCGACCAGCCGGTCCGGGACGGCACCAGGTTGACCGGCGACCAGGCGCTCGCGCTCTTCGACGCTCAGCTGACCAGCCGGCACCTCGACCTCGCCGCCCGGTGGCTGCGCGGCTTCGGCATGGGCTACTACACCATCGGGTCGGCGGGCCACGAGGGGAACGCGGCCGTCGCGGCGGCGCTCCGGCCAACCGACCCGGCGCTGCTGCACTACCGTTCGGGCGCCTTCTACTGCGCCCGGCTGGCCCAGGCCGGCGCGGCGGTCGGTACCGACCGACTGGCCGAAGCCGCTCGCGACGTGCTGCGCGGGGTGGTCGCCTCGGCCCGCGACCCGATCGCCGGCGGCCGGCACAAGGTGTTCGGCCGCCCCGACCTGCACATCATCCCGACCACCTCGACGATCGCGTCCCATCTGCCCCGCGCGGTGGGCACGGCGTTCGCGATCGAACGGCTCCGCCGGCTCGCCGGAACCCGTCCGCCGTGGCCGGACGACGCTGTTGTGGTCTGCTCGTTCGGCGACGCCTCGATCAACCACGCCACCGCGACCGCGGCCTTCAACACCGCCGGCTGGTGTGACCACGTGGGCCTGCGGCTGCCGCTCCTGCTGGTCTGCGAAGACAACGGGCTGGGCATCAGCGTGCGCTCGCCGCAGGGCTGGGTGGCGGCGGCGCTGTCCGCCCGGCCGGGCATCCGGTACGTCGCGGCGGACGGCACCGACCTTGTGCAGGCGTACGACGTGGCCGCCGAAGCCACGGCCTGGGTACGCCGGCATCGCCGTCCCGCCGTGCTGCACCTGCCCACCGTGCGGCTGATGGGTCATGCGGGCGCCGACGCCGAGTCGGCGTACCGGCCGGCGGCCGAGATCGATCGAGACCTCACCCGGGACCCGCTGGTGGCCACCGCCGCGCTAGTGGTCGGAGCGGGGCTGACCACGCCCGAGCGGGTTCTGGCCCGCTACGACGAGATCGGCTGGCTGGTGCGATCGGTGGCCGAGGAGGTGCTCGAGGAGCCGAAGCTGGCCGATGCCGCCGCGGTCGTGGCGCCGTTGGCCCCTCGCCGGCCGACCCGAGTGGCAGCCGCCGTCGCCGAGGCCGCTGCTGCGAGCGGGGCCGCAGACCGGCTGCGGGTATTCCGCGACCGGCTCCCCGAGCAGGCCGGCCCCCTGACGCTCGCCCAGACGATCAACGCCGCACTCGCCGATGGGCTGATCAGCCATCCCACGATGGTGGTCTTCGGTGAGGACGTCGCCGCGAAGGGCGGCGTGTACGGGGTGACCAAGGGGCTGCGTGAGCGCTTCGGTGCGGCCCGGGTCTTCGACACCCTGCTCGACGAGACGTCGATCCTCGGGCTCGGGCTGGGCGCCGGGCTGAGCGGAATGCTGCCCGTTCCCGAGATTCAGTACCTGGCGTACCTGCACAACGCCGAGGACCAGCTGCGCGGCGAGGCGGCCAGCATGCAGTTCTTCTCCTCCGGGGCGTACCGCAACCCGATGGTCGTCCGGGTGGCCGGGCTCGCGTACCAGGAGGGGTTCGGCGGCCACTTCCACAACGACAACGCATTGGCCGTACTCCGCGACATACCCGGCGTGGTGCTCGCGGTCCCGGCGCGGTCCGAGGACGCGGCGCCGATGCTGCGGTCCTGCCTGGCGAGCGCGGCCGCCGACGGGAGTGTCTGCGTCTTTGTGGAGCCGATCGCGCTCTACCACGCGCGTGACCTGCACACCGAGGGCGACGGCGGGTGGCTGGCGCCCTACCGGGGGCCGGCGGAGTGGAGCGAGGCGCACGTGCCGATCGGCCGGGCGCGGATATACCGGGCCGGGTCCGGAGACGATCTGACCGTCATCGCGTTCGGCAACGGGGTGCGGATGTCGCTCCGGGTGGCCGAGCGGCTGGCCGCCGAGGGCACCGGCACCCGCGTGGTCGACCTGCGGTGGCTGGCGCCGCTGCCGGTGGCCGACGTGATCCGGGAGGCGTCGGCGACCGGGCGGGTGCTGGTGGTCGACGAGACCCGCCGGTCGGGCGGCGTCGGCGAGGGCGTCCTCGCCGCGCTGGTCGATGCCGGGTACGTCGGCGCGGCCCGCCGGGTGGCGGCGGTGGACTGTTTCGTGCCGCTCGGACCGGCCGCACGGCACGTTCTGGTGACCGAAGATGCCATCACCGAGGGTGCCCGAGCCCTGTTGGCAGGGTAAATTCCGTTCGACTCGGTGCGCCACTTGCGTCCGGGGGCACAACTGTGTGGACTTTGCGCTACCGGGGCCGAACGGGCGTCGGAGCAGCTGAACGAGGAGGCACGCAACAGTGAGCGCGACCGCGGGTCAGGCCGCCGACGGCGTACGGAGCCTGGCGGACCGGTTCGGAATCGAGCCGGGGATGGTCGTCATGGAGATGGGGTACGACGACGACGTCGACCACGATCTCCGCGACGCCCTGACCGATCGGTGCGGCGAGTTGGTGGACGAGGACACCGACGAGGTGGTCGACGCGGTGCTGGTGTGGTACCGCGACGGCGATGGTGATCTCTTCGAACTGCTCGTCGACGCCCTTGGCCCGCTGGCGGACAACGGCGTGGTCTGGCTCTTGACGCCCAAGGCCGGCCGCCCGGGGCACGTCGAGCCGAGCGACATCACCGAGTCCGCACCCACGGCCGGCCTTCAGCAGACGTCCACGGTCAACGCGGGCAAGGACTGGACGGCCGCCCGGCTGGTCCTGCCGCGGGGCGCCCGCAACCGGAGGTAGCGCTCCCCGCCGGCCGCCGGGTTTACCCACCGGACCCACCAAGCCAGGCCACCAGCCCGGCGGCCGGTCCGGACGCGTACTAGCGTCGGAACGGGTCGGACTGAACGACTACCGAGGGAGCATGCATGCCTATCGACGTGGGCGCCGAGGCGCCGGACTTTGTCCTCAAGGATCAGAACAACCAGGAGGTACGGCTTTCCGACTTCCGGGGCAGCCGCACTGCGCTGCTGGTCTTCTACCCGCTGGCGTTTTCCGGGATCTGCTCGGGCGAGTTGTGCCAGGTGCGGGACAACCTCAACGAGTTCCTCAATGACGACGTTCAGGTGCTCACCGTGAGCGTCGACTCCGTCTATGCACACAAGGTCTGGGCGGAGCGGGAGGGCTTCCAGTTCCCGCTGCTGTCCGACTTCTGGCCGCACGGGGCGGTCGCCCAGGCGTACGGCGTGTTCAACGAGGTCGCCGGCATCGCCAACCGGGGCACGTTCATCATCGACAAGTCCGGCATCGTCCGATTCGCCGAGATGAACCAGCCGGGCGAGGCCCGCGACCAGGAGGGCTGGCGCAAGGCGCTGGCCGCCGCGCGGTAAGGCTTGATCGCCGGATCCGGGGCCCGCGAGGCCTCGGATCCGGCCGGCCGGTGGCGCGGTAAGCTTGCCGCCGCCGGCCGCCCGTACGGGCGGCTCCGGGCGCGTAGCTCAGTGGGAGAGCACTCGCCTTACAAGCGAGGGGTCGCAGGTTCGAAACCTGCCGCGCCCACCCATGTGTCCAGCGTTGATGCGACGGTCAAGATCGTCTGAGGTCGCTCGTGTAGCAGCGCCTGTAGCACCGGCGCTCCGGTCAGTCGAGCTGGTCGTCAAGAGGCTTCACCGCCTCCCGCATCGCGTCGAGGTTCGTGTGTGCGTAGATCTTGAGCGTGATGTCCACGTGAGGGTGCCTCGCGATGGCCTGGACGAGATGTGGCGGCACGCCAAGATCCAACAGCAGTGTGACCATCGTGTGCCGCAGATCGTGCGTGCCGGACCGATGGCAGGCCCGCCTTGAGGAGTCGGCCGACAGGAGCAGCTCAGTGAGGAT
>DASVMV010000435.1:0-2256 GCA_036384155.1 Micromonosporaceae bacterium | reverse complement strand
GGCGATGAAGCCGGCGGCGAACGCGTCGCCCGCGCCGTTGGTGTCGATCACCGCGCCGGGCGGCAGCGCGGCCGGAACGCGATGCGTGGCGGTGTCGCTGCCGGCGAGGAGCGCGCCGCGCGCTCCCTGGGTGACCACCACCGTCCGCGGCAGCGGGCCGGACACCGTGTCGCGCACGACCGCCTCGCCGTCGTCGCCGAACGCGACGCCGCTGACGAACACCAGGTCGGCCACCGAGCGGAACGGGCGGTGATAGTCGTTGACACCGTCCCAGTCGTGCAGGTCGGTGGAGATCGCCGTCCGCGGCGCCAGCCCGGTCCGCAGCGCCGGCAGCAGCCCGAGCGTCCAGTCCATGATGGACAGGTGCACGTGGCGGGCGGTACGGGTGAGCTCTGCCAGCTCGGCGGGGTCGAACGGCGGTGGACCGGCCCAGGCGCCACGTGGGTCGTACAGCGACATCCGGCGTCCCCGCGGATCGACCAGGTTGACCGACCGGCGGGTACCCAGCGGGTCGGGCCGCAGGACGTGCCGGATGTCGGTGCGGGCCAGCGCGGACCGCACCACCTGGCCGGCCGGGTCGGCACCGATGGTGTCGATGACGGTGACCCGGAGCCCCAGCGCGTGCGCCGCGAGCGCCAGTCCCGCGCCGGTGTTGCCGATGCGCAGCTCGATCGGCGGCACAGTCACCGAGTCGGCGACCGGCAGCGGTAGGGCCGGTACCCGGACCCGGATGTCGACACCCAGGCCGCCGATCACGAGGAGGTCGCACACGGCTCGGTACGCTATCGGGCCGGCCGCTGCCGACCCGGCCGGGGCCCAGTGGCACGACTATCAATGTACGGTTGCGGTTGTGACGCAGCCGTACCCGGTCGACCGGCCCGGGCCGCCGCCGGATCCGTCCGCCCCGGGCCACGACCGGTGGCCGCACCAACGGCAGCCCGGCGATCCGTCGCCGCCCGGCTACCCGACTCAGCCGGCGTATCCAGCGCTCCCCGGCTACCCGCCGCCAGTTCCGGAGCCGGGTCTCAACGGCTTCGCGGTCGCGTCCCTCGTGCTGGGCATCATCGGCGGGATCCTGCTCAGCGTCATTTTCGGCATCGTCGCGCTCGTCCAGATGCGGAAGCGCCCCTACCGGGGCAAGGGCCTGGCGATCGCCGGGCTCGTGCTCTCCGGCGTGTGGACGCTGGGCCTGATCGCCCTCATCGTGGTGGCCATCGCCGCAGGCGCCGACCGCGACGCATCCGGCCAGGTGACCGGGGCTGGCTCGGTGAGCGCCCGGCAACTGCGGCCCGGCGACTGCGTCAACGACCTCGACGAGGGCGAGAACGTATTGAGCCTGCCGGCCGTACCGTGCGCCGAGTCGCACGAGGGCGAGGTCTTTGCCACCTTCCGGATCCCGGGGACGACCTGGCCGGGGGACACTCAGGTATCCAGGCAGGCCGAGCAGGGTTGCTGGGACCGCCTGTCGTCGTACGCCCCGGCGGCCGACGAGGAGTCGGTCGAGCTGTTCCTTCTGCAGCCGACGCAGGAGGCGTGGACGAGAGGCGACCACGGCGTCACGTGCATCGCCACGCACCACGCCGGCAGGACCACCGGCTCGTTGCGCGACTGACCCGCCCGGCGGGCGCCGCCCCCGGTCCACGACCGGACGCGTCATATGCTGGGTGCGTCACCGTCGAGGGAGAGCGTCCATGCTGGTCGTCCACGGCCTGTGGCGGACCGGCGGGCGCCTGGCGTTGTGGGGGGAAGACTCGACGCTGGCCGCCCGGGCGCCCCGCCGGGCCGGGCGGCCACCCCGGGAACGACCCCACCCCTTCGCGGCAACCCATCAGGCTCTGACCGACGCGCTCGGTGAGGCCGCGATCAAGGCGGCGAGCGGCAGTGCTCTGATGCACCTGCCGACCCAGGGTGGCGCTCCGCTCGACTCGCCGGAGCTGGTCCGTACCCAGCCGGTCGAGCCGGCCCGCGGCAGTCTGGCCCTGGCGACCTGGCGGGTGCCCGTCGTCGAGTTCGACATCGACGGCGCCGTGGCCGTACTCGAACGGCTGCGTGACGGCGACGTCGTCCCCGGCGCGGTCCCCGGCGCCGCCTGCGCCGCCGATCTGCGCCACCTCATCGAGCTGGCCCGGTTCGCCGTCGACCTGGTCGGGCGCGGCCGGATCCTGCCGACGGTGGCGTCAACCGGCGGCGAACCGACCGCGGTGTGGCGGCCGTTGCTCACGGCGGGCGACGCGGAATGGGCGCGCGCCCTCGCGC
>DASVMV010000434.1:0-5220 GCA_036384155.1 Micromonosporaceae bacterium | reverse complement strand
CGCCGCGCCCGGGCGCGGCGCCACGGACCGATGCGCTGTCGCTTGCTCGAGGATCACTGCCGGTCCGGCGAAAAGAACCGCTTGACCAGCTCGTTGGCGACGATGTAAGCGACGGTCAGGCCGGCCAGGGCGGCGATGATCGGGCCGTTGAGCGGCGCGAGCCCGAGCGGTCCGGCCAGCGGCGTGTACGGCAGGGCGAGCGTCACCGCGGCCATGGCGGTGCTCGTGACCAGGAGCGGTCGAGCCGGCCGGCTGCGGAAGAAGGGCCGGTTGGTGCGCAACACCATCAACACGGCGATCTCGGTGACGGTGAACTCGATGAACCACCCGGTGCGGAAGACCTCGGCATCGGCGCCGAAGCCCAGCCGCAGGACGAGAAACGTGACGAGGGAGAACGCCAGGCTGACGGTGCCGAATACGAGCATGAAGTTGCGGATCGCCCGGACGTTCCACGTGCGGGGACGTTGCACCTGTTCGGGATCCGTGTTGTCGGTGGAGATGGCGGTATAGGGCACATCGGACAGGAAGTTCAGCAGTAGGATCTGGCGGGGCAGCAACGGCAGGAACGGCAGGAGCACGGCGGCCACACTCAGGCTGACCACGTTTCCGAACGCGGCGCTGGTCTGGACCCGCAGGTATTTCACCGTGTTCATGAACGTCCGCCGCCCCAGCCGCACCCCGTCGGCGACGACACCGAGATCCTTCTCCAACAGCACGATGGCGGCCGACTGCTTGGCCACGTCGACCGCGCTGTCCACGGAGATGCCGACGTCCGCGGCGTGCAGCCCGGGTGCGTCGTTGATGCCATCACCGAGGTAGCCCACCACGGCACCGGCCGCGCGCATGGCCCGTACGATGCGTTCCTTGTGCAGCGGCTCCACCTCGGCGAACACGGCGGTGCTCGCGACCCGCTCGGCCAGGTCACGATCGGAGAGCTGGTCGATGTTTCGGCCGACCAGCTGCGCACCGGATAGGTTCACCTGCCCGGCGACGTGGCTCGCGGCAAGGTGATTGTCGCCGGTGACGAGCCGGACCGTGATACCGAGCGCTGCCAGGTCCTTGATGGCCTGGGTCGCGGTCTGCTTCGGCGGATCGTGGAACGTGAGCAGACCGATCAGCGTCATCTCCGCCTCGTCGGCCTCGCTGGCCGAGTCGCGCCCGGGAAGTTGCCGAATAGCCAGGCCGAGGACGCGGAAGCCCTGGGCCGACAGGTCCGCGAAGCGGTGGTCGAGGGCGTCGCGCACGGTTTCCAGTGGCACTGTCCCGTTTCGGGTGCGCGCCGTCGTGCAGACCGCAAGCACCGGTTCGAGGGCGCCCTTGCAGATCAGGGTGGGCGTTCCGGCCTCGTCGACCAGCACGGACAATCGCTTACGCCGGAAGTCGTACGGCACCTCGTCCAGCCGCCGCCGCTGCTCCGGCGGCGGCGCGTCGGCCATGATCGCCTTGTCCAGGGGGTTGGCGAAGCCGCGCTGCAGCCCGGCGTTCAGCCGCGCCGGTCGGCGCACGTCGTCGCTGTCCTGACCGTCCAGATCGAGGGTGGCGTCCAACCGCACCACGCCCGAGGTGACCGTTCCGGTCTTGTCGGTCAGCAGGACCGTCATGGCACCGAAGTCGTCGATGGCGTCCAGCCGCCTGACGATCACCTGTTCCCGGGCCATTTGACGAGCGCCGACGGACAGACTCACCGAGATGATCGCGGGCAGGATCTGCGGGGTCAGGCCCACCGCGAGCGCCACGGAGAACAGCAGCGAATCCACGAGCGGGCGGCCGAGCACCAGGTTGACGGCGAAGATGGCGATGACGAGCACCGCCATGACCCGGACCAGCAGCAGGCCGTACCCGGTCAGACCCCGCTCGAAGCCGCCGCGGACGTCCCTGCCCGCCAGTCGGGCTGAGACCCCGGCGAACTCCGTCGCGTCGCCGGTCTGAACCACCACGCCGGTGCCCTCGCCGCTGCCCAGATGGGTGCCCATGTACAGCGCGCTGGCTCGCGCGGCCAGCGGCGTGTCGGCGGCCACCGGGTCCGGCTTCTTCTCCACCGGAAACGGCTCGCCGGTCAGCGCCGCCTGGTCCACCTGCATGCCGCGCGACTCGACCACCCGACAGTCGGCCGGCACCACGTCGCCCGCGCGCAGCACCACGATGTCGCCCACGACGACGTCGGTCGCGGGTACCGAGACCTCACGGCCACTTCGACAGACTTCGGTCCGCACCTGGACCCGCGCCTGGAGCGCATCGACCGCGCGCCCGGCCGAGCGCTCCTGCCAGAACCCCAACAGCCCACTCGCGGCAATGATCATCAAGATGATCACGCCGTCCGTGATGTCACCGAGCACCATCGACAGCACGGTGGCGCCGCTGAGGATCAGGATGATCGGGCTGGTGAACTGCTTCAGCAGAAGCCGCAGGTCGCGGTGCCGGCGTACGTTACCGATCTGGTTCGGGCCGTCGCGCCTCAGCCGGTCAGCGGCCTCCTCGTCGGACAGGCCCCCATCGCGCGCACCGACCTCGCGGCAGACCTTGGCCAGGTCGCTGGCCCAGAACGCATCGCTCGGACCGCCGGACGAGCGTTGCTGCCCCTGCGTCACGGATGCGGCCTCCGCTTCCCGTCCGACGCCTCGATCAGCCCGCAGCGCAGCAGACCTACCGCGCACCACGAGTCCGCCGGCTGTGGCGCGGGGCCCGCGTGCATCACCCACCCGCACCGTTGGGCGGCACTGGGCGCCGGCGTGCGCTCGCCGTCCCGACGCTACGCGTCCGCGGACACCGATATCCGGAATCTTGTCGAAAGACACCACCGCCACCTCGGACAGGACGACGGATGAATCGCTGGAATCAGCGTGCCCCCTCGGCGGCTGGCGCAAGCGACCGTGGGGAGGCATCGTCCTCGTCCGCGCGCCGCATCGGGCGCCACCCGGTCGGCAGGAACGCCTCCGCCTTCAGCACGGCAACGGCGATCCGGGGCAGGTCTCGGGCCGTGGGGAAGCACAGGTAGCGCGGTTGCCACGCCGGCTGGTACTTGGCGTTGGCCCGGTACAGCGACTCGAGCTGCCAGTACCGGGAGGCCAGCCGCAGCAACCGGTGCAAGATCCGCAGGACCGGCCCGGCCCCCAGGCCCTCGGCGCGGGCGAAGACCGAGCGCAGCACGGCGAAGTTCAGCGAGATCCGCCGCACGCTCAGGCCACGTGCCGCCGCGATCGCGCTGACCACCATGAGCTCCATCACGCCATTGACCGCGGTGCGGTCGCCGCGCATGAGATCCAGCGACAGCCCGTCGTGTCCCCACGGTACGAACTGCAGTACGCCGCGTAGCTGATCGGTGCCGTCGCGGCAGAGCACGAGCACGCAGTCGCCGTCCTGCGGATCGCCGATGCGGGACAGCGCCATCGAGAATCCGCGCTCCACCGGGCCCTCGCGGAACGTGCGCGCCGCGCACACCGCCTCGGCCAAAGCCGCCGGCGAAAGGTCGCGCTGACGGGCGACCTGGCAGGTGTACCCGGAACGCTTCGCGCGGGCGACCGCTTGGCGCACGGCGCGCATCGGCCGGCCCTCGAGGCTGAACCCGGCCACGTCCACGACCGCCTCGTCACCGAGTTCCACCACGTCCAGCCCGCTGCGGCGGTACGACCGGCCACCGGACGGGCCGCAGCCGAGCACCGCCGGGGTCCACCCGTGCCGGGCGCTGTCGGTCAGCCACGCCTCGATCGCCTGGGGCCAGGCCTCGGGGTCTCCGATCGGGTCGCCGGCGGCGAGGCTGACCCCGTCTATGACGCGGTACGGCACGACCGCCTTACCGGACGACGCCCACATCAACGACTTGTCCCTGCGGAGGGCGAAGTAGCCCAGCGAGTCGGCCCCGCCGTACCGGCGCAGCAGCTCACGCAGCCGGCCGTCCTGTTCCGCCGTCCGCTCCGGGTCACGCGCGCCGTGGCGCAGCAGCAGCACCGTGGCGGCACCGACGGCGAGCAGCCCGAACGCGCCGGTAGTGAGGCTGACCGCCTCGGCGCCGAGCGGGTGCCGGAACCGCAATGGGCCGGGTATGCCGACCAGGCCGAGCGCGGCGTGCTCCGCCCACAGTCGCACGCCTGGCGCGCCGACCAGGCGATTCGCCCGGACGGCGATCTCCAGCACGCCGAGCGTGAAGCCGGCGCCGGCAAAGCCGGCGAACGCCGCCAACGCGCGCCACGGGTTGCGCGGGTCGGCGACCGCCCGGAATTGACCGTGCACCGCGATCAGCATGGCCAGCAGCGCGCCGGAGACCGCCGCAGCGTCGACGTCCAGCCCCTTGACGATGTGCAGGACGACGCCGGCACCGGCCAGGACGACCGACAGCCGCCAGGCGCTGCGCTTGCCCCGCCGCAGCCCCGCGCCAAGGTAGACCAGCAGCACACCGCTGGCCGCCGTGGCCGCCCGGGCGGTGAGGACGCCGGTTATCGGCAGGAATTCCGCCAGGGTCTCGAGCCCGCCGCGGCGTGGCGGCAGGAGCCAGGTGAGGATGGTGAACACGCCGGCCGCCTGCACCAGCCGGGCCACGCCGGCCCGGGTCAGCGGTGGGCGCGGCCGCCAGGGCTCGCCGGCGGTCGCGGTGTCTCCTCGCCGCGCCATGTGGCCATCATGCGGCGCCTGGCTGAGCAGAATCAGCGGGTGCGCTGTGAGGCCGCTGAGAGACCGACGTCTCCCAGCGACGCGCCAGCAAACGCTGCTCATGCTTGCAGCTAACTGGTGGAATATCGGGCCCCGCGGGCCATGGTGCGGGCATGGAGGTGCACGTGGCGCTGACCGGTATACCGCTGCTCGTCCTGGTCGGGCTGGCCGCCGCCGGCGCAGTCGCCGCGACCCTCGCCGGCTGGCGGCGGTTCGGCCCGTTCCGCATCCCGGTGCGGGTGGTGGGCGTGCTGCTGATCCAGGCCCTGGTGCTGTCGACCGTGGGCCTGGCGGTCAACCGTTCCGAGCAGTTCTACTCGAGCTGGGACGACCTGCTGCAACGGGACACCACCGGCGCCCGTCACCGCGCGAGCGGGCCCGGCCGGCTGGACCAATGGGTAGGCCAGCACGACGGGGGCGCGGGCGCTCAGCCGTTCGCGTTCCCGTGGCGGCCGAACGGGTGGGCGGCCTGGCACCTGGCCGTGCCGCCGACCGTCACCGTGCCCGCCGACTATCTGCGCCACCGCGACTGGCGGTACCCGGCGGTCCTGGTGCTCAGCGGTGAGCGGGATGGCT
>DASVMV010000433.1:0-1575 GCA_036384155.1 Micromonosporaceae bacterium | reverse complement strand
AGGCAGCGCCCGCGCGTCCAGCGCCGGCCCGGTCGGTCGGCCGCTGAGCGCCAGCCCGACCGCCGCCGCTGCGGCGAAGCCGAGGGTGGCCCAGCGTGGCGCCTCGGCGTTGGGACCGACGAGGTACAACGCGCCCGCGTACAGCAGCGTGGGCGGCAGATAGCTCAGCAGCACCCGCCGCGCCCGTACCGCCAGTTCGGTTGCCGCCAACCCGGTCGCCCAGGCGGCCACGATGGGCACGACGACCGTGTCGGGCACCGGCTCGACCGGAATCATCGCGGTGAGCAGGCGAGGGATGCCGTTGCGGACCGCCTCGCCGACGATGTCGATCAGTTGTCCGGACTGGTCCGCCCGAAGCGCCGCCAGGCGCAGGGCCACCAGCGCGTAGCCGGCCAGTGCGCCCACCGACAGCGGCGCGACCAGCCCCGACGGCAGCCGCCGGGCGGCAACTCCGATGCCCACCGACCCGACGGCCGCACCGACCACGAACCGGGTCAGCAGGGGGCCGGCGTAGATCTGCCCGAGCACCACGCCGGACAGTCCGATCAGGACAACCAGAGCCAGCGGTACGCTCAGCGCCCGCAGCGCCCGCGCCCCGGTGCCCGCGGTCACCACCGCCGCGCCCCGTCCCAGTCGGCGGCGAACTCCGCGCCGTCGGTTGCGGCGATGACGAGCATGCCATCGGCCGCCGGCGGGCTGCCGGTGTCGCCGAAAAGCCCGACGACCAGGACTGGATACGCCGGGCGGAGCGCGCCGATGGCGGCCAGGTCCGCGTTGCCTCCCGGGCCGGTGAGGAACACCAGCGTGTCGCCGAGCCGCTGCTGACGCAGCCGGGCCGTCGCGGCGCGCAACGGGTGGATGCCGTCCTCGGTGTGCGACCGACCGCGCAGCTCGGCGGCAGCGAGCCGGTCGAGGTACGGCTCGCCCGCGTCGTCCCCGTCGACGAGAAGCAGGGTGACCGGCAGCTCGTCGCGGGTGGCGGCAGCGATCACGGAGGCGGCCGCCTCACAGGCCGACTCGAACGTTTCCGCCACCCCGTCGACCACGGTCGGATGGGCGGCAGCGCGGTTGTCGAGCAGCACGACGATGCGGGGGAGGCTGGTGTCGACGTTCTCCCGCACCATCAGCTCGCCGACCCGGGCGCTGGTGCGCCAGTGCACCCGGCGCAGCTCGTCGCCGACGACGTACTCCCGCAGTGTGTCGAACGTGATCGAGCCGTGCGGCACCCGGTCGAGCCGGCCGTCGAGGCTGCGGGCGACGCCGGCCGGTACGCCCAGCAGCGGATGGACGCGGGGGTGGACCCAGACCCGGGCCGGCTCGCCGTGCCTGCGCAACACCGACGTCAGCCCCAACGGGTCGCCATGCGTGATCTGCAGGGGTCCGACCGGTACGACTCCTCGCCGGTCGGTGGGGACCGGATAGCTGACCGTGGTGTCCCGCCCGGGGCGCAGGCGTAGCAGCGGCACCGGAATCGGTCGACTGCCGCAGCGGTCTTCGGCGATGACGCTGGCCGAGCGCAGCCGGCCGCGGTTGCGCGCGGTGAGGGTGACGGTGGCGGCCTCGCCGCGCGCCACG
>DASVMV010000432.1:0-38117 GCA_036384155.1 Micromonosporaceae bacterium | reverse complement strand
TAGGTGTTGCGGCGGGGGCGTTGCTGGGGGTCGATCCAGGCTGGTGGGGTGAACTCGGGGTGCCCGTCGGCGGCGATGTGGACCTGCCAGCCGTCGTGGTGGATGACCCGGTGGTGCCGGGCGCAGAGCAGCACCCCGTTGTCCAGACTGGTTTTGCCGCCGGCCGACCAGTGTTGGATGTGATGGCCGGCGCACCACCGGGGTGGCCGGTCGCAGCCGGGGAAGGCGCAGCCCCGGTCGCGCAGGACGAGGGCGCGGCGGATGGCTCCGGTGAACGGCCGCCGCTGCCGGGCCACGTCCAGCACCTGGCCATTGCGGCCGAGCACGGCCGGCAGGATCTGCGCGTCACACGCCAGCCGGCGCACGGTCTCCGCCGAGAGTTCCTGCCCGGTGTCCAGGGTGCCCGCCGTGAGTTGGCCGACCAGCGGGTCGTAGGCGGTGGTCACCACCAGCTGGGTCGGCTCGCCGCCGGTGTCCGGCAACTCACCGGCCCGCAGGGCGAGGCGGCACACCTCGGTCAGCGCGTCGTGGCGGCGTTGGCCCGGGCTGCGCTCATCGTCCTGCCCGCATGGCCGGGCCAACGGGTCCAGCACCGTGCGCACCAGAGCGCCGGTTTCGACATCGAGCAGGCCGGACAGTCGCACCCGCCCCTCCATGTCCGGGGACAGGTTCAGGTACCGGTCCCGCTGGCCGCGCTTCTCGGCGGCCTCCAATGCCCGCTGCTGGGCCTGCTCGGCGGCCTGCGGTGCCACATGGTCGAGGATCCGCTGGCTCAGTTTGCGCAGGCTGTCCGGGTCGAACTCGCCCGCCCAGCCGAGCAGCAGCCCGACCGCCTTGTCCGCCGCGACCGCGCCGGCCTCCTCATGCACGGTTTCCACTGTCTTGGCGATGACCCGAGCCTGCTCCACTGTGACGGCGCCCGCGGCGACCGCGTCGCGCACCGCGGCCGGCCCGGCATCCAGTCTCTGCGCGTCGCCGACCAGCAGCCGGGCCGCGCCCGGCGGCAGGTGCAGCCGGTTACGCAGCCACGCCGCCGTCGACGCCGCACCCAGATCATGTGCCAGCCCGGAGCCGTCGACCTCGCGGACCAGCCCCAACACCAGCGCCGCGGTCTTCTGCTGCAGGGCGTAGGCGGCATCCAGACAGTCGATCAGGTCCCGGCCGCGCAGGCTCCACACCGGCACGGCAAAGCAGTCGTCGACCGCCTCACCCGCCGTGGCCAGAGCCTCCCGCACGACCTCACATTGGCACAGGTGTACGACAGAATCGGCGGCGGTGACCATCGGCAAAGACGGCATGCGCGGGATCGGACAAGCCCGGCAAAAGGGGCTGCGAACTTGCCATCTGGGAGCGCCCAGCGAGCCATCCGCATTACGGTGCCGAGCTCGTCTACGGGCTATCCGCCGCGCCGCCCCGGTCGGACGATCCCTTAACCCACGACAACCGATCATGTGGCAATGACTCGTCTGGAGCTGACCGATGACTGGCGGCCAGTGGGTTGGTATATCCGTCTGCCGGTGCGCGCCCGCGGCCGGCGACGCGACGCGAGGAGACACCCATGACCAGTACGGAATCCCGGACGCTCCGCCTCGATGAGACAGCCGCGGTGCGAGACGTACTCCGCCGGCTCTACGCGGCCTGGGCCGACAACGACGCCGAGGCGTTCGCCGCCCTCTACCGGGACGACGCGACCGTGGTGATGCCGGCGGTGTTCCACCGGGGCCGGGCGGCCGTACGTGACTACATGGCGGCCGCCTTCGCCGGCCCGCTCAAGGGGTCCCGCGGCGTCGACCGGCCGCAGGACATCCGGATGATCGGCCCGGACACCGCGATCGTCGTGAGCCGGGCCGGCATCGTGATGGCCGGCGAGGAGGGCCTTCCGGCCGAGCGCGAGCGGTTGGCCACCTGGGTCTTGTCGAAGCAGGATGACCGGTGGCTCGTGGCCGCGTACGCGAACGCGCCCGCCCGTTGACCACTGTTGTGACAGCGGTGTGCCCGCCCCGCGCGGGCACACCGCTCGAAACCAAGGAGACAGTTTGGCGACCCCCCGGAGTGCTGACTTCGAAGCGCGCGTCGGCCCGTCCCGGCAGGAGCTCCTCGTGCACTGCTACCGGCTGCTGGCCTCGGTGCAGGAGGCGGAAGACGCGGTGCAGGAGGCATTGCTGCGCGCCTGGCGGGCGTGGGATCGGTACGACGAGAGCCGGGCTTCCGTCCGTACCTGGCTCTACTCGATCACGACGAACGTCTGCCTCACCGCGCTGCAGCGGCGCCAGCGGCGCCCCTTGCCGTCCGGGCTCGGCGCGCCGAGCGACGACCCGTACGCCCCGCTGGTGCCCGCCCTCGACGTGGCCTGGGTCCAACCGTTCCCGGACGCTCGCCTCGACGACCCAGCCTCGCGGGTCGTACGCCGGGGGAGTCTCCGGCTCGCGCTGATCGCGGCCATGCAGGTGCTCCCGCCGCGACAGCGGGCGGTCCTCATCCTGCGTGACGTTTTGGACTTCACGGCCGCCGAGGCGGCCACGGTGCTCGAAACGTCCCCGGCGGCTGTCAACAGCGCGCTGCAACGGGCGCGGGCCGGGCTCTCGGCCGCGTCCCTCACCGAAGGCGCGGTGACCGAACCGGACGACGGCTCCCTCCGGAAGGTCGTCGACCGCTACATCCAGTCGTTCGAGGCGGCCGACGTCGAGGGTCTGGTGCGTCTGCTGACCGACGATGTCGTCCTGGAGATGCCGCCGGTGCCGCTCTGGTACGTCGGACGGGCCGACTACGCACGCTTCATCGATCGGGTTTTCGCGATGCGGGGCGCCGACTGGCGAATGATCCGCACCGGGGCCAACCGGCAGCCCGCAGTGGCCGCCTACTGCCGTCAGGGCGACGCCTACCACATCCATTCTCTGCAGGTGTTTACCGTGACGCCGGCCGGCATCCGGCACACCGTCGTCTTTCCGGACCCGGGGGTCTTCGCCGTGTTCGGCCTGGCGCCCCAGCTAGCTCAGGGGAAGTAGCGGCAACGCGTGTCAGTGGTCTCTTTCCCCGGGTTGCCGGCAGTGCCGGCGGACGTCCGATGTACGTGGCTCCAGAGGGATCAGATCTCTTCCGGAGTCGCGGGGGACCCGATCTGTGTCCAATGAAAGTCGGGATGACCGATGTCCTCGACCGACGCGGCGAGGCTGGGAGCCCTGGCCCTGGTCGGCGTCGACGAGCGCGACGCCGGCGCGGCCAGCGCCGTCCTCAACGCCAGCCGGCAGGTCGGTGGCTCGATCGGTACGGGCCCGGCTCAACACCCTCGCGGTCGCAGACCACATGTGATCCATCCGCTCGGCGGCCCGGTGCCTGGGCCGCCGAGCGGCGCGGTTACCGCAGCGCCGTCAGCCCGTGGGCAGGACGGCCACCCCCTTCCGGAAGTTGCTGCCGCTGCCATCTGGGCTGTAGTTGTTCTCGATGTTGCCGGCCGCGTCGACCGAGAACCAGTGGATCTTCGTGCCGACGGGCATGGTCAGCGTCTCCCCGCCCTCACGGATGCCGGCAGAGGCGTACAGGGTCGACGCGTACGTCGGCGTGCCGCCGTCGAGCCGGTAGAACACCGCCGCCGGCTCGCTGACGTCGAACTTGACGTTCACCATTCCGGACGTGGAGCTCGGGCTGACCGACAGCGCCGTCTCCGGCCGGGTGTGGTCCTGGTCGAAGTCCCGGGCGACCCGCATGAGCTCAACCAGACCGTTCGAGAATTCCATGGTCTCGTCGTGCGCCTCCACCCAGTCGGGCTGGAATTCGGTGCCGACCTCGAAGTTCCACGCGTAGATGCCGTACTTGTACCAGAGCAGGTCGCCCGAGTTCCCCGCCGCCGAGTAGAGCACGTCGGAGATCGGGCCGGTGCGGGCCGGCGTGACCGCCATGTTCCGGTGCCGCTTGATCGCCGTGAGGATCCGCGACGACGCGCCCCAGAAGAACGACTCCTCGGCCAGGGTCGGACGCGGTGCCGAGATCCGGCCCGGCAGGGCGTACGCACCCGGCGACCACATGAAGTAGTTACCCGACGAGTGCAGGTTCATCGAGAACTTCATATTGGGCCGCTGGGCCAGCCAGTCGACGTTCTTGTCCTCCGGCTCGGACAGCTCGCTCGGCCCGGCGTACGTGCCGCTGGTGCAGCTCGACGACGCGCCGTCGTACCCGTCGAACAGGCTGTATTCGGTGTAGTTGCGGTTGTTGTCCACGCCCCACGAGTTCCGGCCGAGGAAATCGGCCGAGCCGGTCAGCGGGCAGTGGTTGGTCATGTTCTTGCGCTGCGAGTTGAAGTCGTAGAACGAGTAGTGACCACCGTCGGGGTTGACCGATGGCGCGATCCAGATTTCGAGGTTGTTCAACAGTTGCTTGGTCTGACCGTCGTGCCCGTAGTTGCGCAGCAGCCGCTCGGCAGTCTCGACCGCGACCAGCGGCGGCACCCACTCGCGGGCGTGCTCCTGGGCGTACGCGAGAACGGCGGGCTTGGACCCGTCCCGGAACTTGCCGATCCGGATGGCGTACACCGGGTGCGGCTCGCGGGAGACGCTGGCCGGCGCGCTGAGCCCGTCGCTGAGCTGGGTTCGCGCGGCCGGCGCGACCACGCCGGCGCCGGCGTTCCCCCGGTACGTGTACGCGCGGATGAGCGAACCGGCCGAGGCGTTCAGCGCGCTGACGACCTGCGCGGCCGTGCTCGTCGCGGCGCCGGCGCCGTTGGTGGCGAGGCTGACCCGGATGGCCTTGCCGTCTACGGTGACCGACAGCGGTTGGCTGGCGGCACCCGGGTTGACGATCTCCACGGAGATGTCGTTGCCGCCCTTGTGGCCCCAGGCCAACGAGTCGACGGCGACGCGGCTGGCGTTCGCGCTGCCGAAGACGGCCTGCGCGTGGCGCCGGTAGCCGTTGGTCTTGTACGGCAGCTCGACGATCTCGGCCAGCGCGGGGAACTGCGCCGCGAGCTGGTGGATCCGGTCGTACAGCTCGGTCGGGGTCAGGTAGCTGGTGACGAAGTCCTTCTGGTAGCCCGGGCCCTCCGGGTTGGTCTCCGGAATGGGCAACCATTCCGTCACCTTGGCCACCGCGACGTCGCCGGTGGGGCTGGTGATCCGGATGTGGTCGGGCCGCGTGCTCACCAGCGAGGCGCCGCGGTGGTAGAGGTACACACCCGCGTCGACGAAGCGGGAGATGGTCTGGCTGCCGCCGGAGCCGATCTCGGTGCCGGGGCCGCTGTCCCGGACCACGGTCAGGGAATTGGCTACCGTCTGGCCCTGCGCCCACTTCGCCTCCACCGACAGCACCTGATTGGTCCCGCTGGTGTAGTAGTCGGCCCTGATGATCTTGACGTCGGACACATCGGGCGCCGTGGGGTCGGCGACCGCGGCCGCGAACTCGCGGTTCTCCGCGATGTGCTCCGCGATGGTCGCCGCGCGTTCGTCGACACGGGCCTGCGCGTCCTCGGGACGGTGCAGCACCCTGCCGAGCCGGAAACCCGCGGCGGTCAGCGACGCCGCCTCGCTCTCGGTGATGACCGCGTGCGCCACGACGCCGCTCTCCGTCCGGGCGACCTGGTGGTCGAGGTCGACGCCGGTGCCGACGAGCCGGTCCAGCTCAGCTGGGTCGGCGAGCAGTACCTCGACCACGCTCGCCTCCTCACCTGCCACCGGGCCGAGGTCGGCACCCGCGGGAGCGACCTGCGGGACGACGGCCGAGGCCGGGCTGACCAGCAGAAGGGCGGCGACGACCGCCGCCACGGCCGCCGGGACGGGCAGGCGGCCTCGCCACCTGGGTACATGGGAGTGGGGCATGGTGTCCGCCCTTCGGTAGGCGAGATTTGCCCCATCCTTTGCTCACATCTGTCGATGTGCCAATCCCTCTGGGTGGGCTGCCACGGCGGTCGCCCGGCCGGGTAGCGCGATGCGGTGCGGAGGAGTGCTGGCGAGCCCAGCGGGTAACGCAGCGCGGGGCAGGGACGGCCGGCATCGCGGGATCGGGGATGACATGGGAGCCGCTGTGCTATGGGCAGTGGTCGTCGTGGTCGTGCTGCTGCTGTTCGTCCTGGCGGCGAGCGTCCGGCTGGTGCAGCAGTACCAGCGGGGCATCGTCTTCCGTTTCGGCCGGGTGCTCGGCCGGGTGCGCGACCCCGGTCTCCGGCTGATCATTCCGGTCGCCGACCGGATGGTGAAGGTCAGCATGCAGACCACCGTGATCGGTATCCCGGCGCAGGGAGCGATCACCCGGGACAACGTCACGCTGACGGTCGACGCGGTGGTCTACTACCGGGTCGTCGATCCGGTGAAGGCGCTGGTGAACGTGCGGGACTACCCGGCCGCCGTGCTGCAGGTGGCCCAGACCTCCCTGCGGTCGGTGATCGGACGCTTCGACCTGGACACCCTGCTCAGCGAGCGGGAAAAGGTCAACGGTGAGCTCAAGGCCGTCATCGACGCCCCGACCGAGAAGCCGTGGGGGCTGCTCATCGAGCGGGTGGAGGTCAAGGACGTCGCCCTGCCCGACGCCATGAAGCGGTCGATGTCGCGGCAGGCCGAGGCCGAACGGGAACGCCGGGCGCGGGTCATCGCCGCGGACGGGGAGTTCCAGGCCTCCCGCCGGCTGGCCGACGCCTCGCAGGCCATGGCGGCGACTCCCGGCGCCTTCCAGTTGCGCCTGCTGCAGACCGTTGTCGACGTGGCGTCGGAGAAGACCAGCACGC
Source organism: Micromonosporaceae bacterium (assembly GCA_036384155.1). Taxonomy (GTDB): domain Bacteria; phylum Actinomycetota; class Actinomycetes; order Mycobacteriales; family Micromonosporaceae; genus DASVMV01. The sequence continues at coordinate 31,411 of DASVMV010000432.1, read as the reverse complement.
TGGTGATGCCGTTCCCGGTCGAACTGCTGCGCTTCTTCGACCGGGCGATCGCAGGCCCCGAGCAGCGGCCGCAATGGGCGTCCGGGGACGGCCGGCAGCGCGAAAAAACACCGACGGAGTAGCAGTCACGCCCCGCATCAGCAGCGTGTTTTCGGGTAGACGCGCGAGATGGAGGGTACCGAGGAACAGAAGCGGCTGGTCCGACGGTTGATCGGCGGCGGCCGCGGCTTGGCCGAAGCCTGGGGCTTCCGGGTCACCAACAATCCGGGGAACCTCTTCCAACTGCTCTACCTGTCGGTCCTGCTGAAGCCGCGCGGCGACTACCAGCGCGCGATGAACACCGCCCTAGCTCTGCGCGACCGTGGCTGGGACAGCCCGGCGCGGATGGCGCACGCGCTGCAGGCCGACCGGTTCCGCGTCATCCGCGACGTGAGCCACCGCCGCGACGCGCAGGAGGTTGCCGCCGTCCTCGGCGACCTGGCGTTGACCATCGGCAACCGCTACCGGGGTGACCTGCGCCGGCTGCGCACCGAGGCGCGGCAGGACCCCGCCCGCCTGCGCGCGCTGCTCACCGAGCTCCCCGGCGTGGACGACGAGGTGGTGGACCTGTTCTTCCGGGAGGCGCAGGCGGTCTGGCCCGAGGTGGGGCCGTTCGCCGACCGGCGGGCGCTGACCGCCGCGCGGCGGTTGGGCCTGGGGCGGTCGCTGCCCGACCTCGCGGCCCTGATCGGTCGTCGGGAGGGCGAGCGGTTCGCCTGGCTCGTCGGCGCCCTGGCCCGGGTCGAGCTCGAGAAAAGGTACGGCGAGTTCCGCCAGCCGGCGCGGGCGTAACCGCCGGCGGCCAGCGCGCAATATGATCAAGCGATGGAGGCACATTTCGACGTCGTCGTCCTTGGCGCCGGCCCCGGCGGGTACGTCGCCGCGATCCGGGCTGCTCAACTCGGTCTGCAAACCGCGATCATCGAAGAGCGCTACTGGGGTGGGGTGTGCCTCAACGTGGGGTGCATCCCGTCGAAGGCGCTGTTACGCAACGCCGAGCTGGCGCAGATCGTCACGCAGGAGGCCGGCACGTTCGGCATCCGGGTCGACGGGCGGGTCAGCTTCGATTACGGGGCCGCGTTTACCCGCAGCCGGAAGGTGGCCGACGGCAGGGTCAAGGGCGTCCACTACCTGATGAAGAAGAACAAGATCACCCAGTACGACGGGCGTGCCACCTTCATCAACCCGCATACGCTCCAGGTGGTCACGCCCGACCGGGGTACCCAGACCGTGGGCTTCGACCACTGCATCGTCGCCGCCGGAGCGACCACCCGGCTGCTACCCGGCACGTCCCGGTCCGAGCGGGTGGTGACGTACGAGGAGCAGATCCTCACCGACCAGCTGCCCGGCAGTATCGTGATCGCCGGCGCGGGCGCCATCGGCGTGGAGTTCGCCTACATCCTGCGCAACTACGGGGTCGAGGTGACCCTCGTGGAGTACCTCGACCGGGTCGTGCCGCTGGAGGACGAAGAGGTGTCCGCCGAGCTGGCGCGGCGCTACCGGCGACTGGGCATCAAGCTGCTCACCTCGACCCGGGTCGAATCGATCGACGATGACGGTGCCCAGGTCCGGGTGACGGTGTCCCGCGACGGCCAACGGCAGGTCCTGGCGGCGGACAAGGTCCTGCAGGCCATCGGCTTCCAACCCCGGGTGACCGGCTACGGTCTGGAAACCACAGGAGTCCAGCTGACCGACCGCGGCGCAATCGAAATCGACGGCCGCTGCCGGACGAGCGTGCCGCACATCTACGCGATCGGCGACGTGACGGCGAAGCTGATGCTGGCGCACGCCGCCGAGGCGATGGGGATCGTGGCCGCGGAGTCCATCGCCGGCGCGGAGACAATGGAACTCGACTACGTCATGATCCCGAAGGCGACCTACTGCCAGCCGCAGATCGCCAGCTTCGGCTGGACCGAGGCGCAGGCCCGGGAGCGGGGCTTCGACGTACGGGTGGCGAAGTTCCCGTTCAGCGCCAACGGCAAGGCGCACGGCCTGGGTGACAGCGGCGGATTCGTGAAGCTCATCAGCGACGCCCGGTACGGCGAACTCCTCGGCGCCCACCTGATCGGGCCGGACGTCACCGAGCTGCTGCCCGAGCTCACCCTCGCCCAGCAGTGGGATCTCACGGTCAACGAGATCGCCCGGAACGTGCACGCCCACCCCACGCTGGGCGAAGCCGTGAAGGAGGCGGTGCACGGGCTGGCCGGACACATGATCAACATGTGACGGCCGCCCCGGCGCCGCCCGCCGGCCGCCCGTTTGCCCCCGGCGGCCCCGGGTAGGCGACGCCCACGCTGCGCGTTCGCCTGCTCCGGACCGAGGAGGGCCAATGAACCACGACACCTTCATCGACAGGGTCGCCCAGCGAGCCGCCGTCTCCGCGGAGCAGGCGCAGATCCTCACCCGGGCCACGCTGGAGACGTTGGCCGATCGGCTGACCGCCGGCGAAAGTCTGGACCTGGCAGCACAACTGCCGAAACCCCTGCAGGTGGCGTTGCGTCAGCGCGCCGAGGGCGCCGAGCGCTTCGGGCTGGCCGAGTTCAGCCGCCGGGTGCGTGAGCGGGCCGGAGTCGACGAGACCGCCGCCACCAGCGGCATCCGGGCCGTCTTCACCACCCTGCGCGAGGCGGTCACCAGCGGCGAGTTCGACGACCTGCTGGCCCAACTGCCCCGGGAGTTCGCCGAGCTGGCCGAGCCGGTAACGGTCCGGACCGACCGGCGCTGAACGGTCGCCCGCTCAGGCCACCGCCCCCGCCTCCCGCAGGCGGCGGATCGCCGACCGGTCGAGCCCGAGTTCGACCAGCACCTCGTCGGTGTGCTCGCCGGTCTGTGGCGGCGGCCGGTTGATCGACCCGGGCGTACGGCTGAACCGCGGCGCCGGCGCCGGCTGGGCGACGCCGGCGTGCTCGACGAAGACCTCCCGGGCCGCGAGGTGGGGGTGGCGGGGCGCCTCGTCCCAGTCCAGCACCGGGGCGACGCAGGCGTCGGTGTGCTCCAGCAGCCGCGTCCACTCCTCGCGGCTGCGGCTGCGGAAGAGCTGCGCCCATTGCTCGCGCCCGGCCGGCCATTGCGCCGGATCGGTCCGGTCGAATTCGCCGGTGAATCCGGTGCGGTCCACCAGGTCGGCGTAGAAGCGGGGCTCGAGCGCGCCCACGGCCAGGAAGCGGCCATCGGCGCACTCGTACGTGTCGTAGAACGGCGCTCCGCCGTCCAGGAGGTTGACCCCCCGCCCGTCCTGCCACATGCCCATCCGCCGCAACGCGTGTACCTGGGTCGACAGCAGCGCCACCCCGTCGACGATGGCCGCGTCGACCACCTGGCCGCCGCCGCCGGAGCGGGCGACGAGCAGCGCGCACACCACGCCGAACGCCAGCGGCAGCGCGCCACCGCCGAAGTCGCCGAGCAGGTTGATCGGCGGCACCGGGCGCTCGCCGGCCCGGCCGATCCCGTGCAGCGCTCCGGTCAGGGCGAGATAGTCGATGTCGTGTCCGGCGTACGGCGCGTACGGACCGTCCTGCCCCCACCCGGTCATCCGGCCGTAGACCAGCCGCGGGTTGACGCCCAGGCAGTCGTCCGGACCCAGACCGAGCCGCTCGGTCACGCCGGGCCGGAACCCCTCGATGAGGACGTCGGCTCCGCGCACCAGGTCGAGCACGACGTCCCGGCCGGCCGGATGCTTCAGGTCGACGGCCAGCGACCGTCGCCCACGCCCCAGCAGGTCGGCATGCGGCTCGCCGAACCGGTCGGGCTGCACATCGCCGGTGCGGTCGATGCGCACGACATCGGCCCCCATGTCGGCGAGGAGCATCGCGGCGAAGGGTCCGGGGCCGATGCCGGCGAACTCGATCACCCGTACCCCGGTCAGCGGCCCCCCGGGCCCCGGCGGCGGCTGTCGCTCCTCGCTCATCGTGCTTCCTGGTTCACTCGCTCGCGCGGCGCTGTTCGCGACGTCTTCCCTGTTGCCTGATTCGCTCGGTCGCGCGGCGCTGTTCGCGACGTCTTCCCTCGTCGCTTCGCTCCTCAGTCCAGACGCCGCCGCGCCAGCTCCCTCGCTCACGGCAGTCGCTGCGCTCCTCAGTCCAGACGCCGCCGCGCCAGCTCGCTCGCTCATCCGGACACGATAGGCGCCCGGGCCGGCCGCGGGTCGCCGGGAGCCGGCCGTGGCTCGGCTACACTCATTCGCACGAGGGGAGTACTTCCCAACGAACCATCCCGGTCAGTACGGACGCCAGCGGCTCCCCGGGTGGTTGCCCACCTCCGTGGGTGAAGGAGACCTCGGACATGTCGCGATGTTCGAGGGGGTCCCGTGGATCGACTGATGCTTGCCGCCGACCTGTCGTCGGTCGGCTCGCCCGAGCTGTGGGCGATGACCATCGCCGGCGTACTTCTGCTGCTGGTGCTCGATTTCGTGGTCACCCGCCGGCCGCACGAGGTATCGCTGCGCGAGGCCCTGGCCTGGTCGGCGTTCTACGTGGCGCTGCCGCTCGCCTTCGCCGGGTTCGTCTGGGCGCGGTTCGGCTCCGAGCTGGGTCTGGAGTACCTGACCGGCTATCTGGTCGAGAAGTCGCTGTCGGTCGACAACCTCTTCGTCTTCATGCTGCTGCTGTCCGCGTTCGCGGTGCCGGCCGTGCTCGCCCAGCGGGTGCTTCTGTACGGCATCGCAGGAGCCCTGGTCCTGCGTGGCGTGTTCATCGCGCTCGGCGCCGCGGCCCTGGAGACGCTCGACTGGGCGTTCCTGCTCTTCGCCGCCATCCTCGTCGCCACCGCGGTGAAGCTGCTGCGGGACGCGCTCACCGGGCACGACCACGAGGTGGACATCGGCCGCATGCGTTCGGTGCGGCTGCTGCGCCGGCTGATGCCGGTCACCGACGACTATCGGGGCCCGCGGATGCTCGTACGGGTCGACGGGCGGCGGGCCCTGACCCCGTTCGCCCTGGTCGTGGTCGCCGTGCTCGGCACCGACGTGGTGTTCGCGGTCGACTCGGTTCCGGCGGTGTACGGCATCACCGAAGACCCGTACCTCGTATTCGCCACCAACGCGTTCGCGCTGCTGGGCCTGCGCGCGCTGTACTTCGTGCTGCATGCCGCGCTGGCCCGCCTGGTCCACCTCAGCTACGGGCTGGCCGTGATCCTGATGTTCATCGGCGCCAAGCTGGCGCTGCACTGGGCGCACGGGGTGTGGACCTGGGTGCCGCAGATCCCGACGTTGGCCTCGCTGGGCCTCATCGTCGTGGTCCTCGGCGTCGTCACGATCACCAGCCTGCGCGCCACCCGCTCCGGCGCGGGCGCGCCGGCGCCGATCGATCGGTGAGGCCCCGGATCACCGGCGGGGCAGACCGACGGGGTTGGGGTACGGCAGGTACGCGGCCGCCGCCGCGGCGATCGGCTGCAGGAGCGCCGCGAGGCGGTCGGTCCCCTCGACACCCAGCCGGTTCCATGGCGGGGCCGCCAGGGCGTCGGTGATGCGTTCGATCTCGTCCCGGGCGGCGACCGCGCGCGGGGTCGCCGATCCGTCTCCCGTGAGCCACCCGCGCTCGGCCAGGCGCCGCGCGGCCGCTTCCCATTCGTCATCCGGCCACCCCCGGCTGGCCTGCAACTGCTGCCGGTCCGCGTCGACCGAGGCCCGCCAGACCATGGCTTCGCCACCGGTCAGGCCGGCGGTCAGCAGCGCCGCGACATGCCCGTCACCGCGGTGCTCGCGCAACAGCGTCGCCGCGTGCCAGAGCACGTCGATCGGGTCGTCGGGCCACGGCAGGACGGCGTTGGCTGCGGCCAGCGGTCGCCCGGCGACCTCGAGCCCGTCCGTCGCCTCGCGCAACAGGGCGGCCGCCTCCTGGACCGTCTCGGCCGGCACCGTGCCGTCGAGGACCTCGGCCAGCGCCTGGCGCGCCCCTGCTCGCCGGGCGCGCAGCGCTTCCGCCGGACCCGCCCGCCGCCAGATGTCCGGCAACGCCCGCTCGACCATGGACCGGTGGAAGCCGAAGAAGACGGCGTAGACCGGACCGGGCCCGACGGCGCCGAGTGGTGCGGCCCGTCCGGCGAAGTAGCCGCGCCAGTATCCGCGCAGGCCGGCTGCCTCGTACGCGGACCGGGACTGAGGAGCGAAATAGATGACGGCGTGCAGCGGCTCGAACAGCGACCACATCGCCCGCGGGTCGGTGTGCATCAGCCTCCCTCGGTCCGGCCTCCGCCGCCATCCTCGCGGAGGCCGGTGCGCCGGGCAAGGAAAGTTCGCCAGGCCGCTCACGGCAGTGCACCGCGGATGGTACGACTGTCGAATGGGCATCGTCACACCCGGCTTTCGGGGCCGGCGCCGGCCCAGCGCGCCGGACCTGCCGCCGGGTCAGTACCTCGTCGACGATTTCCCGGTGCTGTCGGCCGGGCCGACCCCCCGTGTCCCGCTCGACACGTGGGAGTTCGTGATCACGACCGAGGCCGGAGGAGAGCACCGCTGGTCCTGGCCGCAGTATCTGGATCTGCCGCTCGAGACCCCGACCGTCGACATCCACTGTGTCACCCGGTGGTCAAAGCTCGGCACCAGGTGGCAGGGCGTGTCGGTGGACACGCTGATGACCGATGTGGACAGTGCGGCCGACTACGCGCTCGTGCACTCGTACGGCGGTTACACCACCAACCTGCCGCTGGCGGACCTACTCGACGGCCAGGCGTGGATCGTCCACCGGTACGACGATGCCGACCTGCCGCCGGAGCACGGCGGGCCGGCTCGCCTACTGGTTCCGCACCTGTACTTCTGGAAGTCGGCCAAGTGGGTGCGGGGCATCCGTTTGCTTCTTGAGGACCAGCCCGGCTTCTGGGAGACGGCCGGCTACCACGACTACGGTGACCCGTGGCGCGAGCAGCGGTATCAGGGCGACTGACCGGCCGGCTTGGCTGGCGGGTGGCCCGGTTGGTCGACCGCCGGGCGGAGACGCCGACCGCGGCGACCCTGGTTCTCGAGGCCGCCGCGTGGCCCGGTCACCTGGCCGGCCAACACGTCGACGTACGCCTGACAGCCGAAGACGGCTATCGCGCCGAACGGTCGTACTCGCTGGCCGGGACGCCCGATGGCGACCGCATCGAGCTGACCGTGCAGGGGGTGCCCGACGGCGAGGTCTCGCCGTACCTGCTCGACGTCTTCTCGGTCGGCGATCCGATCGAGATCCGCGGTCCGGTGGGCGGCTGGTTCGTCTGGCGGCCGACCGACAAACCCCCGGTCCTGCTGGTGGCCGGCGGTTCCGGCGTCGTCCCGCTGATGGCGATGGTCCGCGCCCGTCGCGCCGCCGGCAGCCGGGTGCCGTTCCGGTTGATCTACTCGGTACGCAGCGAGGCGGACACCTACTACACCGCCGAGTTGCGCCGCCGGATGCGCGACGACCAGGGTCTGGACGTCGCGTACGTCTATTCCCGGCGGCCCCCGGCGGGCTGGCGCGAGCCACCCCGGCGGATCGGCGTCGCCGACGTCAATACGCACGGCTGGCCGCCCGAGCTTGAGCCGTCCTGTTTCGTGTGCGGACCGACCGGCTTCGTGGAGACGGTCGCCGACATTCTGGTCGCCCTCGGCCACGACTCCCGGCGGGTCAAGACCGAGCGGTTCGGCCCGACCGGAGGTTGAGATGACGGACCTGGATTACCTCGACGGCAACATGCTCGCGGGTCCACTGCGTGAGGTCTTCGCCGTGGAGATTGCCGCCGCGACCGGCCAGTGCGCGTCGTGTGGGCTGACTGGACCGCTCGCCGCCCTGCGCGTCTACGCCCACGCGCCCGGCCTGGTGGCGCGCTGTCCGGGCTGCGCGGCGGTGATGTTGCGGCTCGTGCGCGCGCCGGACAGCGCCTGGCTCGACCTGCGGGGCGCGACGTTCCTGCGGGTGCCGCTGCCGCCGGACCCGTTGGGACCGGTCGAGGCCGACCAGCGGCTCGCCCCGCCCGTCCTCGTGGAGATGCCCAACCCGCTCGACGGTTGACGCGCCGCCGGTCGAAGCCCCGTGCGGCCGGCGTCACAGGATGCCGGTGTCACAGGATGCCTGTGTCACAGAATGCCGGCATTCTGCATGAGCCCGGCCAGTCCGGCGCCGTCGGGCGCCGACAGCCACTTCTGCCCGGCGGGACCGGCCGACCGGGTCGCTCCGGGCGGTGTCGGGACGCTGCCGGCCAGCACCGCCTGCGTCGGGGACAGGCGGCGGATCGCGACGGCGACAACCCGGTCCGGATGGGCGGCCACGAACTCGGCGTACAACTCCTGGTCGTGCTGACCGTCGTCGCCGATGAGCAGCCAGCGCATGTCGGGGAACTCCCGCGCGAGCCGGGCCAGGGTGGCGCGCTTGTGCTCCTTACCGCTGCGGAACCAGCGTTCGGTCGTCGGACCCCAGTCGGTGAGCAGCAGCGGCCCGGCCGGATAGAGATGGCGGGACAGGAAGCGGGTCAGCGCCGGCGCGACGTTCCAGGCGCCCGTGGACAGGTAGAACACCGGTGCGCCCGGATGGGCGTTGGCCAGCCGCTCGTACAGCACGGCCATGCCTGGTACGGCCATCCGCGCGTGCTCGTCGAGCACGAAGGTGTTCCAGGCGGCGAGCAGGGGGCGGGGTAACGCGGTCACCATGACGGTGTCGTCGATGTCGGACACGATGCCGAAGCGGACGGCGGGGTCGACGATCCGTACCGGCGCCTCGACCGGTGCCGCATCGGCCACGGTGAGCTGCACCTTCCGCCAGCCGGCTGGTAGGTCGGCCTCGACCACCACGTCGATGTACCCGCCCCGGTCGGTGCAGGCTTCGTGGCGGCGGCCGCCGGCGTCGACGACGACGGTCATGTTCCGGGCCGGCAGGGTCGTGAACCTGCGCCAGCCGCGGACCTTCTTGGACGCGCGTCTCGGTTTGGGCTCGGCCGGCGCCAGCAGCACCCGGGCCATGATCCGGGCCCAGCCGGGCGCCCCGTACCCGGTGTACGGAACGATCGTGACGTCCCACCCGCGTTGGCGGACCCGGCGCTCGAGAACCCGGTGGATGGTGTCTTCGATGCGCGCGGCCCGGTGGAGGCCAGGTGCGGCGGCCTGGCGAGCGGGAACGAGCGACACGTTGACACCCTCGCACAGACCGGCGGACCCGGCCACGCGAGCGCCGGAAGACGGGCGCGAGCGAAGGCCAGGTTTGGCCGGCCGGTCGGCGGGAAGCCGGGGCGACATGGCGAGACCACGTGTGGTGATAGTCGGCGCCGGCTTCGCCGGCTACCACGCGGCGAAGCGCCTTTCCCGGCTCGCCCGCGGACAAGCCGACATCGTCCTGCTCAACACGACCGACTACTTCCTCTACCTGCCTCTGCTGCCCGAGGTGGCCGCCGGCGTGCTCGAACCGGCCCGGGTGGCGGTTCCGCTCGCCAGCACGCTTCGCGACGTGCAGCTGATCATCGGCGAAGCGGACCGCGTCGACCTGGATCGCCGTCGGGTCGCCTACACCGGGCTGGATGACGGCTCCGGCGAGCTCGGTTACGACCGGCTGATCCTCGCCGTCGGAAGCGTCAACAAGCTCCTTCCGGTGCCCGGTGTCACCGAACACGCGCATGGCTTCCGGGGCCTCCCGGAGGCGCTCTACCTGCACGACCACATCGTGCGCCAGATCGAGTTGGCGGAAACCGCGCGCGACGCCGAGGAGCGGGCCGCCCGGTGCACCTTCGTGGTCGTCGGAGCCGGATATACGGGCACCGAGGTGGCGGCACACGGCCAGCTCTTCACCGATGCCCTGTACGCCCAGCACCCCCGGCTCCCGCAGCGCCCGAGGTGGCTGCTGCTGGACATCGCCGACCGGGTGCTGCCCGAGCTGGACCAGCGGATGTCCGCCACCGCCCGGGCGGTGCTCGATCAGCGGGGCGTCGAGGTGCTGCTGGGCACCACGGTGAGCGAGGCACGGTCCGACGGGGTCAACCTCAACAACGGGCGATTCGTGCCGACCCGGTCGCTCATCTGGTGCGTCGGTGTGCGGCCCGATCCGCTGGTGGCGCAACTCGGCCGGGAAACCCACCAGGGCCGCCTGGTGGTGGACGAGTACCTGACCGTGCCGGGCCATCCCGAGGTGTACGCGTGCGGTGACGCCGCCGCCGTCCCCGACCTCACCCGGCCGGGCCAGGTCACGCCGATGACCGCGCAGCACGCGCAGCGGCAGGGCAAACTCGCCGCCCACAACGTCGCCGCCTCGTACGGCCAGGGCCGGCGCAGGACCTACCGGCAGCATGATCTCGGTTTCGTCGTGGACCTGGGGGGCGCCGACGCGGCCGCCAACCCGCTGCAGCTGCCTATGTCGGGGCTGCCGGCCAAGGCCCTCACCCGCGGCTACCACCTGGCGGCGATGCCGGGAAACCGGACGCGGGTCGGCGCCGACTGGCTGCTCGACGCGACGCTGAGCCGGCAGGCGGTACAGCTCGGGTTGGTGCCGGCCCACGCGGTTCCGTTGGAAAGCTCCTCGCCCGAGATGGTGGCGGCCCGTTGACGTAGCGCCGGCTCAGGGCGTCTCGCGTACCGGGGGTGCCGCGTCGTCCGCCGGCGTCGGGCCCCGCTCCTGGCCGGACTGGTCGCGTACCTCCCGCGCAACGACCTGGACGACACCGGCGGCAGGGATCGCCAGCAATGCCCCGAGGATGCCGGCCAGCTCCACTCCGATCAGGATGCTGAACAACACCGTCAGCGGGCTGAGCCGCACGGTTCGGGAGAGGATGACCGGCTGCAGTACGTGGTTTTCCACTTGCTGGTACACCACGAAGAAGAGCACGGTCACGATGGCGGCCGTCGTCGACTGGATCAGCGCGGCGCCGGTCGCCACGACCGCGCCGAGGGTCGCACCGACCAGCGGGATGAGGTCGGTGATCGCCACGATCAGGGCGATCACCCCGGCGTACGGCACACCGAGGACGACCAGCACGAGGAAGGTCAGTCCGCCGCAGATGAGGCTGATCAGCAGGTTGCCGCTGATGTAGCCGGTGATCGTACGGGCGCAGTCGCGCCCGATCCGCCGGACCCGCGGCACATGCCGGTCCGGCACGAGCGGGACAGCGCCTGCTGCGATCCGGGGAGCCTGGAGCACCATCAGATACGCGAGCACCACCACGGTGATCGTGCCGACGACCGTGCTTGCGACATCCATCAGCAGCGTGATGCTCGGTTGGGGCACCCGGTCGACGTACGCCCCGAGCTGGCCGCGGTGCGACCGCAGGTAGTCCAGCACGTGAAGCCGGTGGAGCAGGCCGCCGATCGGGCCCCGTCCGGCCTGAACCTCGTCGATGAGCTGGGGGAGTTGGTCGGCCAGCTGGGCCGTCTGCCGCACCAGCGGCAGGACGATCGCCGTCGTCAGCCCGCCGAGCAGGCCGAACGCGAGCAGAAAGACCAGCAGCGTGGCAACCGACCGGCGGCACCGGGTGAGCCGGCGCTCGGTCCAGTCGACGGCCGGGTTGAGGGCCACCGCGAAGAACGCCGCGACGAGGCCCCACACGAGCACCCGCCGGGTGGCGTACACCAGCAGCAGGCCCAGCAGCGTGGCCAGCACCAGCCCGATGGTGATCAGCACCCGTCGTACGGTGGTGCGGTCGTCGCCGCCGGTCATCCGAGCGCTCCCGGTCAGGAGGCCATGCCCGCTCCCGACTCGTCGATCGCGGCGTCGACGGCGTGGGCGAGATCCAGGTCCGCGGCGGTCACCCCACCGACGCTCGCCGTGCGGACCACGAGCACCGCCTGATTGTCCCCGCGCCGGCCGACGTGCGGAGCGCGACCGACCTCGTGGCGTAGCTGGCCCAGCCGGGCCAGGACCCGTTCCAGGCTGTCCGCGGGCAGCACCAGCAGCCGCGACAGCGCCCGCGGGTCGCCGGACCAGTACGGCAGGTCGGCGAGCGCACCTCGGATCTCGTCGGCGGTGAGGGTGGCCGTGCGTCCGGTCGCGTCGACCATCCCGCCGCCGACGGGCGGGGGGGCGAGCAGGTCCCGCAGGCCGGTCGGCAGATCGAGGGACTCGACCAAACCGCCGTCCTGGTCGGCCAGGGCGCTCAGCGCCGCCTGTGCCCGGTAGCGGGCCTGGTCCCGGTCCCGGTGGGTGAGTTGCCCGACCTCGTCCAGGAACCCGGACAGGTCCCCGGTACCGGTGGCGGGTGCCCCATCGTCGTGCAGGGACGCCGGAACGGCGTCGAGAAGGCGTTGCCGGTCGCGGTCGTCCAGGGCGTGGGCCAGGGCGGTCACGGCGGCGACCGCCGCCACCCGCGCCTCGTCGAAGTCCACACCCGCCCGCCGGCCCACCTCCCAGATCAGCTCGCGGTACGCCACGCCCGCCGGCTGGACCGGTTCCGCGCCGGCGATCTCGGCATCCACCTGCGGATAGTCGGGAGCCGGGGGAGTTGGCTGGGGTGCGGTGTCCGGGGTGCCGCGGCCGGGAACCGGCTTGCTGACGCCGGCCACCGGCGGACCATCCCGGTACGCGTCGTCGACGTGTTCGAACTGTTTCGACGCGCCCAGCGAGACGCCCGCCTCGCTGGCTCGCTTGCCGCGTTCCCGGGCTTGGCGGGCCAGAGTCCGGCGCCGCTGGTTGTCGCCCTCCATCTGCTTCCTGCTCATGCTTCCGCCTCGCTTCGGTCCGCTGCCTGAACTGCCGGCTTCCCGCGGTACGGGCCGTGAAACGCGCGCCTGCAGGCGCCGGGGCAGCCACCGTCTCATCCCATTCGGGGGAGGGCGGCTCATCCTCCGGGCGGCGAGGATCGGCGCCGGATCACCAGTCCCAGCGGAGGCGACGCGGATGAAGCGGATTGTCGAAATGGTTCCCGCCCGACCCGGTTGGTACGCCCGATGGCAACTGTCCTCCGGCGCCACCCGGGCGTACCCGGTGCTCCTGTGGGCCGTCGTGGAAGAGACCGACGGGGCCAACCGCAACGTGATCGGCGTGGACTCCCTGGGTCAGTGGCCGGGCGCCGACGACAACGAAGCCGGTGTCGAGTTCCTCCGCTACGTCTTCCAGCCGCCGGACGGGGGGCAACCCGACGACGCCGCCAACCCGCTGGAGATGCCCGACGAGATACCGGCGGCCGAGTTGCGGCCGGCCATACCCGCCTGACCCGGCCCGGCGCGGCCCTTGCCGAGCGGGCGTGGTGGGGGCCGACCTGCTGTTCATTGCCGAAGGGCGAGCGTATGCTTGCCCGGCCGCAACCGCCAGGCGCCCGCCCGGGCATCTGGCCAGCGGGGAGGTCGATGGGCCAGATCCGACCGACCGTGGCCGGCCCGCCGGGTCGTCCGATCGAGACGAGGCAGTTAGTGGTGGGCATGGGCACGACCGAACCGGTTCGCATCCTCGTCGTCGACGACGATCCGGCAGACGTCCTGATGATCGAAGAGGCGCTCGAGCAGTCGGGCGTCGAGAAGACCGTCGAGGTGGTGGGCGACGGCCAGGAGGCGATGGAGTTTCTGCGCCGGTCCGGTCGACACGGTGCGGCCCGGCGGCCCGACATGATCCTGCTCGACCTCAATATGCCGCGGATGGACGGACGTCAGGTGCTCGGCGAGGTGAAGGCCGACCCCGACCTGCGCACCATCCCGATCGTGGTTCTGACGACGTCCAACGCCGACACGGACATCCTGAGCAGCTACACCTTGCAGGCCAACGCGTACGTCACGAAGCCCATGGACCTGGACGAGTTCAACACCGTCGTCCGGCACATCGACGAGTTCTTCGGCCGCATCGTGGTGCTGCCGAAACAGGCCTGACAACCGGCCCGGCCGCAGGATCGGTCGGCGCCGGAACCTGCGGTCGGGTTGTCCGCATTTGGCTAGGATTGCGGCGGTGACCGGCCACGAACTCGACGAACCTCGCGACGAGGTCGTGGGTTCGGCGCGGCGCGGCCGGCTGCTCGTGATCGGCGCCGTCCTGCTCGCCGCGGTCATCTCGGCCCACGCCTGGGTGCCCAACGTCCATGGCATGGGGAGTCTCCTGGACAGCGCCGTCCCGCTCAGCGTCGCCCTCGTGCCGGCGCTCGGGATCGCGGCGCTCGTCCGCCGGTCCCGCCGGGCGGCGGTCGCGACGCTGCTCCCGGCGGTGACCTGGGCGGCGATGTTCAGCTCGGCATGGCTACCCACCGGCGCCGGCGGGGATGCCCAGCTGCGGGTGGTGAGCCAGAACCTGCGGGCCGGCAACCCGGACCCCGCGGCGACCGCGCGCGCGCTGGTGGCCACCGATCCGCACCTGATCGCGTTGCAGGAGGTCGATGAGCGCACGCGAAAGGTGGTGAGCCAGGCCCTGGACCCGCGGTACCCGCACCGGGCGACCGCATCGACGGTCTCCCTGTGGAGCCGCTTCCCCATCCGCTCGTACGCCGGCGTCGACACCGGCCTGCCGTGGACCCGGGCCCTGCGGGCGGTCGTGGCCGCGCCCGGCGGCGACGTCGTCGTGTACGTGGCCCATCTGGGCTCGGCCCGGATTGGCGAGACCGCCACCCGGGACCGTACCGTCGCCGCCCTGACGCGCCAGCTGCGCGCGGACCGGGCCGAGCGCCTGATCCTGCTCGGCGACCTGAACACGGCCGCGACCGACCGGGTCATCCGTCCCCTGACCGGCCTGCTGAGCGATGCCCAGGCGGACGCCGGCCACGGATTCGGGTTCACCTGGCCGTCCGTCCTGCCGGTGACCCGGCCCGATCACATCCTCTACCGCGGCCTCACCGCGACCTCGGCCGGCGTCTTGCGGACGCCGGCGAGCGACCACCGGGCGGTCATCGCCGGTTTCCGGTCCTAACCCGACCGATCGGAGCGTGCGGGGACCGCGGTCCGCGGATTCGGCGCGGCGGCCGATTCGGCGGCCACGGAGATCGTGTACCGGCCGTCTCCTACCGCGAACGGCCACAGCCGCTCGGCGTACTCGACCAGTCGGGCCACCTGGTCCCGGCTCAACCCGGCCGAGCAGATGCACGCCCGCACGTCGGCCCGGTAGCGCCCGTTCTCGTCCCGGCCCAGCCGGGTCTCGGCCCGCACCTGGACCGTGTGCGACTCGTCGGTGACCGCGGTCGCGGCCTCGACCGCCGCATGGTGCAGACAGGTGGCGAACGCGGCCGCGAGCAACTGCTCCGGTGTCAACCCGCTGCCGTCCGGGGCCAGGGGAGACGCAAGCGTGGCGAACAGCGCTCCGTCGTCGGTCCGTACCCGCCCACCCGCGGCTGTCGCGTCGGCGGCATGCACCCAGGTCGTCTCCGCCATGGTCGAACCTCCCCGTCGTCGTCAGGCGGCTACCCGGACCGCGCGCCCCGAAACGCGGGAGCGGATCCGGTCGATTCCCGCGGGTCACGACCGATCGCGCCTGATCCACCAATAACATCGGGCCACCCGAGACGGGTGAACCTCGGGACGTGTAAACCATGTCGCGGCGGGCAGCAAGACCAGGGACGGGTGACCCACGACTCACCGGCGCGCCAGGGGAAGCGGCGGTGGGGGCCGCACGATTACGGTTGAACCAGGCCTTTCAACGAAGATCTGCCGGTGAAGCGAGGGATCAGATGACGGATGTCAAGCTTGAGCATTCCGGCGGCCAGCTGTCGATGCCGGTCAAGCCGGCGGTGGAGGGTCCGTCCGGGATAGCCATCGGCAACCTGCTGAAGGAAACCGGATTGGTCACCTACGACCCCGGCTTCGTCAACACCGCGGCGTGCTCGTCCGAGATCACCTATATCGACGGCGACGCCGGCATCCTTCGGTACCGCGGCTACCCGATCGACCAACTGGCCGAGAAGTCCTCCTTCCTGGAGGTCTCCTACCTGCTGATCTACGGCGAGCTGCCGAGCGCGCAGCAGCTCAGCGAGTTCTCCGACCGGGTCCGTCGGCACTCGCTGCTGCACGAGGAGATGCGGCGGTTCTTCGACGGCTTCCCGCGCGACGCCCACCCGATGGCGGTGCTGTCCTCTGCGGTCAGCGCCATCTCCACCTTTTACCAGGACAGCCTGGACCCGTTCGACCAGGAGCACGTGGAGATCTCCACGGTTCGCCTGATGGCGAAGGTGCCGACGATCGCCTCGTACGCGTTCAAGAAGGCGATCGGGCAGCCGCTGCTGTACCCGGACAATTCTCTCGGGTACGTCGAAGACTTCCTCCGCATGACGTTCGGCGTGCCGGCCGAGCGGTACGAGGTCGACCCGGTGACGGCCCGGGTGCTCGACATGCTGTTCGTCCTGCACGCCGACCACGAGCAGAACTGCTCGACCTCGACGGTACGGCTGGTCGGGTCCAGCAACGCCAACCTCTTCGCGTCGATCTCGGCCGGCGTCAACGCACTCTTCGGCCCGCTGCACGGTGGGGCCAACCAGGCCGTGCTGGAGATGCTGCAGCTGATCCACGCCGACGGCGGCGACGTGCAGGCCTTCGTTCGCAAGGTCAAGAACCGCGAGGACGGCGTGAAGCTGATGGGCTTCGGCCACCGGGTCTACAAGAACTACGACCCCCGGGCCGCGCTGGTCAAGCAGGCCGCGCAGGACGTGCTCGGGCGCATGGACAAGCCCGACCCGCTGCTCGACATCGCCATGCAGTTGGAGGAGATCGCGCTCGCCGACGACTTCTTCGTCTCCCGCAAGCTCTACCCGAACGTCGATTTCTACACCGGCCTGATCTACAAGGCCATGGGCTTTCCGACGAAGATGTTCACAGTGCTCTTCGCCCTCGGCCGGCTGCCCGGCTGGATCGCCCAGTGGCGCGAGATGATCAATGACCCGGAGACCAAGATCGGCCGGCCGCGCCAGCTCTACACCGGTCCTGCCGAGCGGGCGTACGTGCCGATCAACCACCGCTGAGCGCGCCGCGGGCGGTGTCCGCTCGCTTCGGCCGGCCGGTCAGCCGCTGCTGAAACGCGCGGCTCGACGGTGCGTGCGCCGCTGCCGGCGGGTGTCGACGGCACCTGCGTCGACCGGCCGGGCAGGCGGCCTCGTCGTGGCCTGCCCGGGTGGGGGCGGGGTGGCCGGTTGGGCGGGTCGCAGCAGGTCGGACGCGGCGAACAGGGTCCGCTTGGTGGTTTCGACCAGCGCAACGTAGGCGAGCACCAGCCCGGCCACCACCGGCAGGAAGTAGCCCGGTAGCGGCGTGAAGCCCAGGTGGCCGGCCACCGGCAGGTACGGGATCGCCCCGGCGACCGCTACCCCGGCGAGCGAGGCGGCGAGCAGAGTGCGACTCGGCCGGCTGCGCCAGAACGGGGTGGCGTGGGTACGGATCGCGAAGATCACCAGCGTCTGAGTGGCCAGTGACTCCACGAACCAGCCGGTGCGGAACTCCACCGGGCCGGCATGCAGGACGCCGAGCAGTATTGCGAAAGCGAGGAAGTCGAAGAGCGAGGAGAGGGGCCCGAAGGTGAGCATGAACCGGCGTATCTCCCGCAGGTCCCAGTGCGCCGGCCGGGCCAGTTGATCGACGTCCACGCGGTCGGTGGGGATTGCCACCTGGGTCAGGTCGTAGATCAGGTTGTTCAGCAGGATCTGCGACGGCAGCATCGGTAGGAACGGCAGGAACGCCGACGCCCCGGCCGCGCTGAACATGTTGCCGAAGTTGCTCGACGTGCCCATCAACACGTACTTAATGGTGTTGGCGAAGATCCGCCGCCCCTCGCTGACCCCGTCGGCCAGTACGTCGAGGTCCTTCTCCAGCAGCAGCACGTCTGCCGCGTCCCGCGCCACATCGGTGCCGGTGTCGACCGAAATGCCGATGTCCGCCGCGTGGAGCGCCAGGGCGTCGTTGACACCGTCGCCGAGGAAGGCGACGTCCCGTCCAGCGGCGCGCTGAGCATGCACCAGCCGGGCCTTGTCTTCCGGAGAGACCCGGGCGAAGACAGTGGTGCCGGCTATCGCCGCCGGCAGGTTCGCGTCGTCCAGCCGGGCCAGCTCGGCCCCGGTGAGCACTCCGGTTACCGGCAGACCCAACTCCTGGCAGACGCGTACCGCCACGGCCGGATGGTCACCGGTGATCACTTTGACGGTGATCCCCAGGGCGGCCAGCCGCTCCAGCGCGTGGCGCGTGTCGGCCTTCGGTGGGTCGCGGAAGACCAGCAGGCCGCCGAAGGACAGATCGCCCTCGTCGGCGGCGGTCACCGTGGCCAGATCGGGCGCAGCACGGCTGGCTACCGCGACCACGCGGCCGCCGCCGGCCAGTCGCTCGGCCAGCGCCGCCTCCGCCGCCTGGGGTACGTCCCGGCAGAGCGCCATGACCTCCTCGGGTGCGCCCTTGGTCACCAGCAACCGACCGTCCGGCCCGTCGACTACGACGCTGACCCGCCGCCGCTCGTGGTCGAAGGGGAGGATCGCCACCCGCCGGTACGGGGATACCTGCTCCGCCGCCGCGGCGGGCGCCTGCCAGAGCGCGCGGTCCAGCGCGTCGCCGTCCGCGCCTCCCGGGCCCGCCTCGTTTGCGAGCAGCCCGAGTAGCAGCGGTCGCTGGTCCGGCCGCCCGTCCACGCCGAGCCACTCGCGCAGGCTGACACTGCCTTCAGTCAAGGTGCCGGTCTTGTCGGTGAAGAGCACCTCGACGTTGCCCAGGTCTTCCACGCAGACCAACCGCTTGACCAACACGCGGCGGGCGGCGAGCGTTCGGGTGCCGGCGGCGAGGCTGGCGGTAACGATCGCCGGCAGCAGCTGCGGGGTGATGCCCACGGCGATGGCCAGGCTGAACAGCACCGCGTCGATAACCGGCCGATCCAGCACCAGGTTGATCACGAAGATGGTCGCGGTGAGTACGGCCGCCACCCGGGCCAGCATCAGCGAGAAGCGCCGCAGCCCGCGCTGGAACTCGGTTTCTCCGTGCCGAGTGCCCAGGCCGACCGCGATCCGCCCGAACACGGTGTGACCGGCGGTGGCGACCACGACGCCGGTGCCCGAGCCGGCGCGGATCACCGTGCCCATGAGCGCGCAGGAGGCAAGGTCGTTCAGCGGCGTCCCGGCTGGCACCGGTTCGACCGACTTGGCCACGGCGGCCGACTCGCCGGTCAGCACCGATTCCTCGCACTCCAGCCGGTGCGTCTCCACCAGCCGGAGATCGGCTGGAACGATGCCGCCGAGGTGGAGGCGGACGACGTCGCCCGGGACCAGGTCGACGACGTCGACTTCCTCGGCGCGGCCGCACCGGATCACCGATGCCACATGCCGTACCCGGTCGTGCAGCGCCGCCCCGGTCCGCTCGGCCCGGTACTCGTTGACGAAACCGAGACCGACGCTGATCGCCAGGATCACGCCGATCACCACAGCGTCGGTGCGCTCGCCAACGAAGAAGGAGACGGTCGCCGCGACCAGAAGCAGGCCCAGCAGCGCCGAGCGGAACTGCCGGACCAGCACCGAGATGGCGGACACCCGGTGGGTGCGCACGGTGTTGCGCCCGGCCCGCTCCCGGTGGCGGCGTACGTCTTCCGGGTCGAGTCCTTCCGGCCGGCTGTCCAGCGCGGCGAACACCTCCGCGACCGGGCGGGACGCGGCATCGGCGACCGGAAGCCACCCAGCGTGCGTCCGACCCACCGCCGTTGTTCCCGTGTCCAGCCGCACGACGGCCCCTCGCCCATGCATCACCTGGGGGCGCACCGCCCCGGCCAGGATCCGTCCACCGGGCAGGAACAGGTCAGGGCCAAACGGCCCCGGCTCGGTGGAAGGAAGGGCCGCGGACGGACTGACTCTGCCCTCCTCGGGACTCAGCCCTCCTCGGGACTCAGCTCTCCTCGGGACGCAGCCAGACCGCCGCGAACGGCCCGAGGTGGATCGCAGCGGACGCCGGCTGCCCGTGCGTACCCGGGCCATCGGCAACGACCGCGCCGTAGTTGCCCACGCCGGAACCGCCGTAGCTGGTGGCGTCGGTGTTGACCACCTCGGCCCAGCGGCCGTTGCTCGGCAGCCCGATGCGGTAGTCGTGCCGCGCGGTGCCGGAAAAGTTGACCACGCAGACGAACGGTGAGCCGTCGGCGCCGCGGCGCTGGAAGGCCACGACGTTGCCGGCCCGGTCGTCGACGACCAGCCAGCCGAACCCGTCCGGCGAGTCGTCCCGCGACCACATCGCCGGCGCCGACCGGTAAACCGTGTTGAGGTCGCGCAACAGGTCGCGCACCCCGGTGACGTACGGGTCGGCTTCGACGCTCCAGTCCAGCCCCCGGTGCTCGCTCCACTCCCGCTCGTCGGCCAGCTCGGAGCCCATGAAGAGCAGCTTCTTCCCGGGAAAGGCCCACATGTACGCCAGCAGCCCCCGCAGGCCGGCGAGCCGCTGCCAGCGGTCGCCGGGCAGCTTGGCGATCAGCGCGCCCTTGCCGTGCACCACCTCGTCGTGGCTGATCGGCAGCAGGAAGTGCTCGTCGAAGGCGTACACGGCCGGAAAGGTGAGCTGGTCGTGGTGATGCATGCGGTGTACCGGGTCGCGGGACACGTAATTGAGCGTGTCGTGCATCCAGCCCATGTTCCACTTCAGACCGAAGCCCAGACCGCCCCAGTCGACCGGCCGGGACACCCCGGGCCAGGCCGTCGACTCTTCGGCGATCATGACGACCCCCGGGTGCTGCCGGTAGACCACGTTGTTGAGCCCGCGGAGGAAGTCGATCGCCTCGAGGTTGGCGTTGCCGCCCTCCCGATTGGGCGTCCACTGGCCGGGGCCGCGCGAGTAGTCCAGGTAGAGCATCGACGCGACCGCGTCGACGCGCAGCCCGTCGACGTGGAACTGCTCAAACCAGTAGAGCGCGTTGGCGATCAGGAAGTTGCGCACCTCCGGCCGGCCGTAGTCGAAGACCAGGCTGCCCCAGTCCGGGTGCTCGCCGCGGTGCGGGTCCGGGTGCTCGTACAGCGGGGTTCCGTCGAACCGGGCCAGCGCCCACGCGTCGCGCGGGAAATGCGCCGGCACCCAGTCGAGCAGCACCCCGATGCCGGCCTGGTGCAGCCGGTCGATCAGGTACCGCAGGTCGTCGGGCGACCCGAACCGGGCCGTCGGGGCGTAGTAGCCGGTGACCTGGTAGCCCCAGGAGCCGCCGTACGGGTGCTCCATGACCGGCAGCAGCTCCACGTGGGTGAAGCCGAGATCCGCGACGTATCCGACCAGCTGGTCGGCCAGCTCGCGGTAGCTCAGGCCGGGCCGCCAGGAGCCCAGGTGCACCTCGTAGACGGACATCGGCCGGGCGTGGGTGTCGGTGCTGCGGGCCGCCAGCCACTCGTCGTCACCCCACTCGTAGGTCGAGCGGGTGATCACCGAGGCGGTCTTCGGCGGCACCTCGGTTTCGGCGGCCAGCGGATCGGCGCGTTCGGTCCAGTTGCCGTCCGCGCCGTGAACGCGGTACTTGTAGCGCTCGCCGCGTCGCGCTTCCGGTACGAAGGCCTCCCACACCCCGCTGGAGCCGAGTCGCTCCATCGCGACGCCGTCGAAGGGGCCCCACCCGGCGAAGTCACCGACGACCCGGACCTCGCGGGCGTTGGGTGCCCAGACGGCGAACCGGCAGCCGGCGTCCGTCGGGTGCGCGCCGAGCATCTCCCAGAGCCGCTCGTGGCGGCCCTGGGAGAACAGGTGGAGGTCGAGATCACCGATCACATGACGAGTGTCCGTCATTCGGGCGCCCGTCACCGACCTCCGCCCACGCCAGCCAGCAGATTGCCCTCGCGTACCAGGAGCGTGGGACGGCCCTGCGCCATCCGGACAGCCGCCTGCTCCGCGGTGAACGCAGGCGCCTGCGCGACCGCGGCCGCGTACGTGGCGGCGGTGCGCTGCGCGATCGACGCCCAGCCGTACTGCTCGTGGACCATCCGGCGAGCGCTGCGCGCCAGTTCGCGGGCCCGCTCGCCGTCGGCGAGCAGGGCGCTCACCGCGTCGGCGAGGGCGTCCGGGTTCTTCGGCTGGAAGGTCATGCCGGTCACGCCGGGCTGGACGATCTCGGCGAGACCGCCGGTCGCGGCGACCGCCAGCGGCGCGCCGGCCGCGGCGCCCTCCAGGGCCACCATGCCGAACGGTTCGTAGATGCTGGGTACCGCGAAGCAGTCCGACGCGGCCATGACCGCCGGCAGGTCCACCCCGCCGAGGAAGCCGGGGAGGCTGACCGTGGTGGCGAGCCCGAGGCGGTCGATGTCCGCCTGCAGCTCCGGCCGGTACGGGCCGTCGCCGGCGATCACCACGCGCAGCCCGGGGTGCTGCTCGCGCAGCCGCGGCAGGCCGGCGATCAGGTGCTGGACGCCCTTCTCGTAGACCAGCCGTCCGGCGAAGGTCACCAGTGGACCGGTGCCGGCGAACCGCTTGCGCGCCGAGGCAACTGCCGAGGCGGGCACCTGCCAGCGGTGCGGCTCGACGCCGTTCGGCACGATGTCGACCCGGCCGGCCGGTACGTCGAACAGCCCGGTGATCTCGTCGCGCATGTAGCCGGAGCAGGCGATGACCCGGACCGACTCCTGCGTCAGCCACCACTCCATCGAGTGGATCGAGCGGTTCATCTCCTCCGGCAGCCAGCCCTGGTGGCGGCCGGCCTCGGTGGCGTGGATGGTGGTGACCAGCGGGAGGTCCAGGTGCTCCTTGAGGGCGACAGCGCTGTGCGCGACCAGCCAGTCGTGGGCGTGGATCACGTCGTACTCGCCGGACTGGGCGGCCCGCAGGGCGGTGCGGGTGAGCGTGTGGTTGAACGCCATGGTCCAGGCCAGCAGCGACGAGGTGGCCAGCGGGAACGTCACCGGGTCTTCCAGCGCGCGGACGATGCGAACCCCGTCGGCGTACTCCTCCAGCGGGGCGTCGCCGCCGTGCCGGGTCACCACCGTGACCTCGTGGCCGGCCGCGGCGAGCGCGACCGAGAGGGCGTGCACGTGCCGGCCGAGGCCGCCGACCAGCACCGGCGGGTACTCCCAGGAGAGCATCAGAATCCGCTGCTTGCCGTCCGGGGCGAGGCCGGCGGCGGCGGGGTGGCCAATCGACGTGGCCGGCTGGTGCGGCCGGGACGTCGGGGTCGGGCGGCAGACGGCGTCCGATGTGACAGAGGCGGTGGCGGGGGGGTGGGGGGCCAGGTGCTGGTGGTTGACCCGCAGGGTCACGTGCATCTCCATCCGGGGCTAGTCGCGATTCGCCGGCACCAATGACGGCTGAAAGAGTGGGAGAGTGGCCGAACCGGCCGGGTGAGGAGCGCCTCGCCGCCTCTGTGCGTCGTGCGGCTCCACATATAGGAAACGGCATCGCGGGGCGATCCGCATACCAAAACTGCGAGAAGGTGACCGACAACACCCCCTAGTGATCAGTACTGAGCAGTAGTTATCGGGGACCGGCTACATTGGCGCCGGCGTTCGTCGGAGTGAGGAGCGGTATGCAGGTCTGGCCGGGTCGGCGGTATCCGCTCGGTGCGTCGTACGACGGGACGGGCACCAACTTCGCGATCTACTCCGAGGTGGCCGAGGGCGTCGAGCTGTGCCTGTTCGACGAGTGGGGCATCGGTAACGAGCGCCGCTTCGCGCTGCACGAGGTCGACGCGTACGTCTGGCACGGCTACCTGCCCGGCGTCGAACCCGGCCAGCGCTACGGCTACCGGGTGCACGGGCCGTACGACCCGGGCCGCGGGCTGCGCTGCAACCCGCACAAGCTGCTGCTCGACCCATACGCCAAGGCGGTTGACGGCGACGTCGAGTGGCACCCCGCGGTGTACGGCTACGACCTCAACGACCCGGGCCGGATGTCACAGCTCGACTCGGCGCCACACGTGCCCAAGGCGGTGGTGGTCAACCCGTACTTCGATTGGGGCAACGACGCGCTGCCGCGCCGGCCGTACCACGAGTCGGTGATCTACGAGGCGCACGTCAAGGGCCTGACCCAGCGGCACCCGGGAGTGCCGCCGGAACTTCGCGGCACGTACGCCGGCATCGCGCACCCGGTGATGATCGACTACCTGATCCGACTCGGGGTGACGGCGATCGAGCTGATGCCGGTGCACCAGTTCGTCCACGACCACCGGCTGGTCGATCTGCGCATGCGCAACTACTGGGGCTACAACACGATCGGATTCTTCGCCCCCCACCACGGCTACTCCGCGATGGGTCGGCTCGGCCAGCAGGCCCAGGAGTTCCGGGGCATGGTCAAGGCGCTGCATTCGGCGGGCATCGAGGTGATCCTCGACGTGGTCTACAACCACACCGCCGAGGGCAACCACCTGGGCCCGACGCTGGCCTTCAGGGGCATCGACAACGCCGGCTACTACCGGCTGGCGCCGGACAGCCCCGAGCATTACGTCGACTACACCGGCACCGGCAACAGCCTCAACGTCCGCAGCCCGCAGAGTCTCCAGCTGATCATGGACTCCTTGCGGTACTGGGTGCAGGAGATGCACGTGGACGGCTTCCGGTTCGACCTGGCTGCGACGTTGGCCCGCGAGTTCTACGACGTCGACCGGTTGTCGACCTTCTTCGAGGTGGTTCAGCAGGACCCGGTGATCAGCCAGGTCAAACTCATCGCCGAGCCGTGGGACCTCGGCCCAGGCGGCTACCAGGTGGGCAACTTCCCGCCGGTGTGGACCGAGTGGAACGGCAAATACCGCGACACCGTCCGCGACTTCTGGCGCGGCGAGCCCGCCACGCTGGCCGAGTTCGCCTCCCGGATCAGTGGCTCGGCCGACCTCTACCAGGGCGACGGCCGGCGGCCCTTCCACAGCATCAACTTCGTCACCTGTCACGACGGCTTCACCCTCGCCGACCTGGTGTCGTACAACGACAAGCACAACGAGGCCAACGGCGAGGACAACCGGGACGGCGAGAGCCACAACCGGTCGTGGAACTGCGGCGTCGAGGGTCACACCGACGACGAGCGGGTGCTGGCGCTGCGGGCGCGGCAACGGCGCAACTTCCTGGCCACCCTGATCCTGTCGCAGGGCGTTCCGATGATCAGCCACGGTGACGAGGTGGGCCGCACCCAGCACGGCAACAACAACGCCTACTGCCAGGACAGCGAGTTGGCGTGGGTGGACTGGTCCGAGGGCGACGAGCACATGCTGGAGTTCGTCCGCAGCCTCACCGCGTTCCGAGCGCGGCACCGGGTGTTCCGGCGGCGGCGGTTCTTCAGCGGGCTGGCGGTGCAATCCCGGGCCGCCGGTGCCCCCCTGCCCGACCTCGCCTGGTTCACCCCGGACGGCCGGGAGATGACCCACGAGGACTGGGGCAACGAGTTCGGCCGAGCGGTACTGCTCTTCGTCAACGGCGAGGGCATCCGCGAGCGCGGCCAGCGCGGCCAGCGGCACGTCGACGACTCCTTCCTGCTCTGCTTCAACGCCCACGACGGGCCGATCGACTTCCAGATGCCGGGCAGCGAGTACGGACAGAAGTGGCTGCAGGTGATCAACACCGCGGAGCCGGCGCCGGATCCGGAGAAGGCGGTGGGCGCCGGCGGGACGCTGCGGGTGCCGGACCGTTCGTTGGTCGTTCTGGAGAGGGCGGTCTGAGATGCCGGCCGGCGCGACCTACCGGGTGCAGGTCCGGCCCGCGTTCGACCTGTCCGCCACGGCCGAGCTGGCGGACTACCTCGCCGACCTCGGCGTCACCCACCTGTACAGCGCGCCGCTGCTCGCCGCGACCCCCGGGTCGACGCACGGATACGACGTCGTCGACCACGGCCGGGTGAACCCGGAGCTCGGGGGAGAGGTCGGCCGGCGCCGGCTGGTCGCCGCCCTGCGGGCGGCCGGCCTGGGCCTCGTCGTCGACATCGTGCCCAACCACGCCGGCGTGCGCGTGCCCATCGCCAACCCAGCGTGGTGGGACGTGCTGCGCCGCGGCCGGACCTCGTCGTACGCCGGCTGGTTCGACATCGACTGGTCCCGGAGGCGGCTGCTGCTCCCAGTGCTCGCGGACACGCCGGACGCCCTGGACGACCTGAAGATCGCCGAGGGGGAGCTGCGCTACCACGAACACCGGTTCCCGATCGCCGACGGTACCGGCGGCGGCGATCCGCGTGAGGTGCACGACCGGCAGCACTACGAGCTGGTCTCCTGGCGGCGCGGCGACAGCGAACTGAACTACCGCCGGTTCTTCGCCGTCTCCGACCTGGCCGGCCTGCGGGTCGAGGACCCGGCGGTGTTCGACGCCACGCACGCCGAGATCCTGCGTTGGGTGGCGGCCGGCGAGGTCGACGGGATCCGGGTCGACCACCCCGACGGGCTGCGCGATCCGGGCGGTTACCTCGCCCGGCTGCGCGCCGCCGCGCCGGACACGTGGCTTGTGGTGGAGAAGATCCTCGAGTACGGGGAGGAGTTGCCCGCGTGGCCGGTCGACGGCACCACGGGCTACGACGCACTGGCCGCCGTCAGCGGGCTGTTCGTGGATCCGACGGCGGAGGACGACTTCACCGTGCTGGACACTCGGCTGACCGGCCGGCGCACGTCGTGGCCCGAGCTGATCCACCAGACCAAGCTGACCGCCGCCACCCGGCTGCTCGCCGCCGAGCTCACCCGGCTGGCCCGGCTGGCCCCCGAGGTGCCGCTCGACGACGCCCGCACCGCCCTCGCCGAACTGGCCGCCGACTTTCCGGTCTACCGGGGCTATCCCCCGACGGGAACCACCCACCTGGCCATGGCCAGGGCCGAGGCCGGCCGGCGCCGGCCGGACCTGATCCGGGCCCTCGACGCGGTGACCGACCGACTGCGTGATCCGGCCGACGAGCTGGCCCAGCGCTTCCCTCAGCTCAGCGGTGCCGTCATGGCCAAGGGGGTGGAGGACACCGCGTACTACCGGTGGACCCGGTTCATCGCCGTCAACGAGGTCGGCGGCAGCCCGGCCCATTTCGGCGTGCCCACCGACGAGTTCCACCGCTTCGCCGCCGGCCGGCACCGGCGGTGGCCGTCGACGATGACCACGCTGTCCACTCACGACACCAAGCGCAGCGAGGACGTGCGGGCCCGGCTGGCCGTACTGTCCGAGATCCCCGAGCGGTGGGCGACCGCGGTCATCGCCTGGATGTCCGCCGTGCCGATCCCGGATCCGGCGTTCGCGCACCTGTTCTGGCAGACCGTCGTCGGTGCGTGGCCGATCGAGCGAGAGCGGCTGCTGGCGTACCTGGAGAAGGCTGCGCGGGAGGGCGGCGCCGCGACCACCTGGACCGACCCGGATCCGGCCTTCGAGGGCGCGGTACGGGCGGCCGTCGACCGGGTGTACGACGACCCGGACGTGCGCGGCCAGGTCGAGGCGTTCGTCGCGGAGATCACGCCGGCGGGCTGGTCGAACTCGCTCGGGCAGAAGCTGACCCAACTGGCGATGCCCGGGATTCCGGACGTCTACCAGGGCACCGAGCTGTGGGACAACAGCCTGGTCGACCCGGACAACCGGCGCCCCGTCGACTTCGCGGTACGCCGCCGGCTGCTGGCTCGCGTCGACGAGGGTTGGCTGCCGCCGATCGACGCCAGCGGGGCCGCGAAGCTCCTCGTCGTCACCCGGGCGCTGCGCCTGCGCCGCCGACGGCCGGAACTGTTCACCCGCTATGCGCCGGTCGCGGCGCGTGGACCGGCGGCGCGGCACGTGGTCGCCTTCGACCGCGGCGGCGCGGTGGCCGTCGCCACCCGGCTCCCGCTGCTGCTGGGTCGCGCCGGCGGCTGGCGGGACACCCACCTCCTGCTGCGCGTTTCCCGACCGGTGACGGACGCGTTGACCAACCGGGCCTACAGTGAAGAGCGGATCGAGCTGGCGGAGCTGCTCCGCCGCTATCCGGTCGCGCTTCTCACACCCGCCGACTGATGGTGGCGTGATGACCGAGTTCACCGTCTGGGCACCCGAGGCGGCCCGGGTACGGCTGCGGCTGTCCGGGACCGACGACCGCGACCTGGTGCGGGGCGCCGACGGCTGGTGGTCGACCGAGGCTCCCGAGGCCGGGCCGGGCACCGACTACGCGTACCTGCTCGACGACGAGGACCGGCCGCTGCCCGACCCGCGGTCGGCCTGGCAGCCGGCAGGCGTGCACGGCCCGAGCCGCGTCTACGACCACTCGGCCTTCGCCTGGACCGATTCCGGCTGGACCGGACGGCAGCTGCCCGGCGGCGTCCTCTACGAACTGCACGTCGGCACGTTCACCCCGGACGGCACCTTCGACGGGGTGATCGAGCGCCTCGACCACCTTGTCGACCTCGGTGTCGACCTGGTCGAGCTGATGCCGGTCAACGCCTTCAACGGCACGCACAACTGGGGCTACGACGGCGTGTGCTGGTTCGCACCGCACGAGGCGTACGGCGGCCCGGACGGCCTCAAGCGGCTGGTCGACGCCTGCCACGCCCGCGGCCTGGGGGTGATCCTCGACGTCGTCTACAACCATTTCGGCCCCTCGGGAGCCTACGCGCCGCTGTTCGCGCCGTACCTGAGCGACGATCGAAACCCGTGGGGCCGCTCGGTCAACCTCGACGGACCGCACTCCGATCAGGTGCGCCGCTGCATCATCGACAGCGCTTTGCTGTGGCTGCGCGACTACCATGCCGATGGCCTGCGGTTGGACGCGGTGCACGCGCTGAGCGACCACCGTGCCATCCACCTGCTCGAGGAACTGACCGCCGAAGTCGACGTGCTGTCGGCCCACCTCGGACGGCCGCTGTCGCTGATCGCCGAATCCGACCTCAACGACCCCCGCCTGATCACCCCGCGCGATGCCGGCGGGTATGGGCTGCACGCGCAGTGGAACGACGACGCTCACCACGCCCTGCACAGTCTGCTGACCGGCGAGCGGCACGGCTATTACGCCGACTTCGGCTCGCCGCAGTGCCTCGCCGACGTCCTGACCGGCGCCTTCTTCCACGCCGGAACATGGTCGAGCTTCCGCGGCCGCCACCACGGCCGCCCGGTCGACCCCGCCCGGGTTCCCGGCCACCGCTTCGTGGCCTACCTGCAGAACCACGACCAGGTCGGCAACCGCGCCGTTGGTGACCGGATCTCAGCCAGCCTCTCCCCGGGCCTCCTGCGGGTGGGCGCCACGCTGCTGCTGACCGCCCCGTTCACGCCGATGCTCTTCATGGGGGAGGAGTGGGGTGCCGGCACCCCGTGGCAGTTCTTCACCAGCCATCCGGAGCCGGACCTCGCCGCCGCGGTGGCAGCCGGGCGCCGGCGGGAGTTCGCGGCGCACGGGTGGTCCGACGACGACGTGCCCGACCCGCAGGCGGCGCAGACGTTCGCGCGGTCCCGGCTGGACTGGGCCGAGCTGGACAAACCCGAGCACCGCGAGATGCTCGACTTCCACCGGCGCCTGATCGCGGTGCGCAAGAGCTGGCCGGAGCTGTCCGATCCGCGTCTCGACCAGGTGGAGGTCCGGCACGGCAACCGCTTTCTGGTCGTACGTCGCGGCCGGTGCGTTGTGGCCGCGAACCTGGCGGCGACGACGAAGCGGATCAGCCTCACCGCGGTCGTACGCACGGTCCTGGTCGCCACCTCCTCCGGCGTGGCGGTGCTCCGCGACGCCGTCGACCTTCCGCCGGAATCCGCCGTGGTGGTTGTTGCCGACTAGGCTCCGGCACCTCAACCCAGCTCCGGCGCCTCAACCCAGCGCGGGCCACTCGTGCACGGGCAGGTTGCTGTGCATCAGCGGGAGGTAGCGCCGCAGCATTTCCCGCAGTGCCTCCGACCGGTCGAGATTGTCGGCGGCCTCGAGATGGTGCACCGTGTCCGCCTGCCACTGTGCCCCGTTGCGCCCGGTGAGACAGCGCTGCTCGATGATCTGCAGAAGTCGGTCCCGCTCCGCCGGGGCCAGGCCCCAGCCGTCCAGACCCTCATGTGCCAGCGGAAGCAGCCGGCGCAGCACCAGTTCGGCCACCGGGAGGTAACCGAGGCCGGGCCAGAACACCTGAGCGGCCAGACCGTGTCGGGCGCAGTTGTGGAAGTTCTCCTCGGCGGCGTTGAACGACATCTGCGACCACAGTGGACGGTCCGCCAGGGCGACGGCGCGCACGGCACCGAAATAGAAGGCGCCGTTGGCGATGGTGTCTACGACGGTCGGTCCGGCGGGCAGCACCCGGTTCTCCACCCGCAGGTGGGGGCGGTCGCGCACCACGTCGTACACCGGGCGGTTCCAGCGGTAGACGGTGCCGTTGTGCAGGCGGAGTTCGGACAGCGTCGGCGTGTCGCCACGGGCGAGCGTCTCGGCCGGGTCGTCGTCATCGCACACCGGCAGCAGCGCGGGGAAGTAGCGGACGTTCTCTTCGAACAGGTCGAACACGCTGGTGATCCAGCGCTCGCCGAACCATACCCGGGGACGTACGCCCTGGGCCTTGATTTCCTCGGACCGGGTGTCGGTGGCCTGCTCGAACAGCGGGATCCGGGTCTCGCGCCACAGTTCGCGGCCGAGTAGGAACGGCGCGTTCGCGCCCAACGCCACCTGGATCCCGGCGATGGTCTGTGCCGCGTTCCAGTAGTCGGCGAACTGCGCCGGGCTGACCTGCAAGTGGAACTGGGTGCTGGTGCAGGCGGCCTCGGGGGCGATCGTGTCGACGGTGGCCGACAGCCGCTCGATCCCGTCGATCCGGATGCTGAGATCCTCGCCGCGCGCGGCGAAGATCTGCTCGTTGAGCAGGCTGTACCGGGGGTTGGCCGAGAGGGCGTCGAGAGTGAGGTGCGTGCGGCGCAGGGTCGGCAGGATGCCGATCATCATCAGGTGGGCTCCGACCGCCTTCGCCTTCTCCTCGGCGGAGTTGAGGCTCTCCCGAACGTCGTGCTCGAACTCTGCGGTGCCGGTGCCGGCGAGCCGGCGCGGTGCGAGATTGATTTCCACATTGAACTGACCGAGTTCGGTCTGGAAGCTCGGATCGGCGATCGACGCCAGCACGTCCGCATTGCGCATCGCCGGCTCGCCGTGCTCGTCGACCAGGTTGAGCTCGATCTCCACGCCGGCGAGGGGCCGGTCGAAGTCGAACCGCGCGTCGCGCAGCATCGCGGCGAAGACGTCCAGGCAACGGCGCACCTTCTGCCGGTATCGGGCGCGGTCCTCCCGGGTGAACGAACGAGCACCGACTTCCTGGCCCATGGGTCACCGCCTATCGCCGTGCCTCTAACCTCGCATGACGTACCCTTCCGGGGGAAGACGCAACCGCTTGGGCTCAGCTCCGGTCCTGCATCTCCCACGCGTGGTCGAGGGCGTGCCAGGCGATGCGGCGGGCCGCGTACCGGACCGGCCAGCCCTTGAGAACCGGCGGGGCACCGTCCGAGGCCTTTCGCAGCACGCCGAGGATCTCCTCGCGTAGGGCATCGATCGCCGCCCGGTCGTCGATGGGCGGTGCCTTGTGCCGCACACCGATCTTGCGGGCGAACGCGGCTTCGGCGCCGAGGACGTGGTCGAGCATCTTGTCCCGGTCGCGGCCCCCACCGCGCGGACCCTTACGCAGCTTCGCCGGCGCCGAGTCGGCATCCTTGTCCAGGTCCGACCAGGCGGCCGTCACTATTGCCGCCTGCCGCCTGGCGGTGGCGGGGGTCAGCCGCT
>DASVMV010000431.1:0-2526 GCA_036384155.1 Micromonosporaceae bacterium | reverse complement strand
CGACGAGGGACCCGCGGTTTTCTATACCGGCCGGCTCGGCCGAGCCCTGGTCGAGACGGTTCGCGCCGCCGCCGGCGCCCTCGGGCCGGCCGACCTGGCCGCGTACCAGGTGCAAGACCTGCCGGTCGAGCGCGCCGAGTTGGGCGGCCGGCACGTCTTCGGCCGCCACGACCTCAACCGCACCATCGCCACGCTGCGGGCCCTGCCGGCGGACCTGACCGCGGTTTCCCGACCGGAGCGGGCGGTCATGCTGGCCGCGGCCCTGCGGGAGCAGGGCCGCCAACGGCTGGGCGACACCACCAACGTGTCGGTGGTGGACGCGGACGGCGACGCCTGCGTCATCACCACGACGCTCGGTCTGGGCGCCGGCGTCTGGCTGCCGGGCACCGGCATCAACCTCAACTCCATGCTCGGCGAGGACGAACTACTCACCGCGGACCTCAGTCCCGGGCGGCGGATGTCGTCGATGATGTGCCCGCTCGTCGCCGTGGACCCCGACGGGGGGCTCGTGGCGGCCGCCGGGTCGGCCGGCGCGTCGCGGATCCGTACGGCGCTGATCGACACGCTACTGGGCGTACTCGTCGACGGCCTGGACACGGCGGCCGCGGTTTCCCGCCCCCGGTTCCATGTGGTCGGCAACACGGTGCACGCCGAGCCCGGCTGTCCCGAGGACGAACTGGCCGCGCTGGCCCGGGCCGGATACGTGGTCAACCGCTGGGACCACCTCAACCACTATTTTGGCGGAGTCAGTGCCGTGGGACTGGCGGGTGCGGCCGGCGACCCCCGGCGCGGCGGCGCGGGCCTGCTGCTCGCCGACGAGCCTGAAGCGCTAGACGAGTGATCGGGATCGTGGGCGCACGAGTTGGAGGCGCAGGGCCTGGACCGGGTGACGGTTGGGCCCGTGTCGCGTGGCCCGCCCATTGCTTCTTCACGGTCGCGCCGACGACCAGCGTCGTGAGTCGCCAAAAAGGATCTCTGCCCGGGCTGGTTCAACAACGTCGGTGGTAGCTGTTGCGGCGCGGGCGTTGCCGCGGGTCGATCCACGCCGGTTGGATGAACTCGGGAAGCTGGTCGGCGGCGATGCGGACCTGCCAGCCGTCGTGGTGGATCATGCGGTGATGGCGCGTGCAGAGCAGCACGCCGTTTTCCACCGAGGTCGGGCCGCCGGCTGACCAGTGGACGATGTGATGACCTTCCGTCCACCGGGGTGGCCGGTCGCAGCCGGGGAAGGCGCAACCCCGATCGCGGAGCACAAGGGCGCGGCGGATCGCTCCGGTGAACGGCCGCCGCTGCCGGGCGACATCCAAGACTTGGCCGGCGCCGCCGAGCACGGCCGGCAGAATGCCCGCGTCACAGGCGAGCCGGCGGACGGTCTCGGCGGACACTTGTACGCCGGTGTCCAGCGTGCCCGCTGTGAGTTGGCCGGCGAGCGGGTCGTAGGCGGTGGTGACCACCAGCTGAGTGGGCTCGCCGCCGCCGTTGTCCGGCAGGTCGCCGGTCCGCAGCGCCAGCCGGCACACCTCGCCGAGCGCGTCGTGGCGGCGCTGCCCCGGGGTGCGCTCGTCGTCCTGGCCGTGCGGCCTGGTCAGCGGGTCCAGCGCGGTGCGCAGCATCGCGCTGGCTTCGACATCCAGCAGCCCGGACAGCCGCACCCGCCCATCCACGTCCGGGGACAGGTTCAGAAACCGGTCCCGCTGGCCGCGTTTCTCCGCCGCGTCCAGAGCCCGCTGCTGGGCCTGTTCGGCGAGCGCGGGTGCGACATGGTCCAGGATCCGGTCGGCAAGCTTGCGCAGGCTGTCGGGGTCGAACTCGCCGGCCCAGTCCAACAGCAGGCCGACGGCCTTCTCGTCCGCCACCACACCCGCCTCCGCATGCACCGACTCGACCGTCCTGACGATGACCCGCGCCTGCTCCACCGTCACGTCACCGGCGGCGACCGCCTCGCGCACCGCCGCCGGCCCGGCGTCCAACCTCTCAGCGTCGCCGACCAGCAGCCGCGCCGTGCCGGGCGACAGGTGCAACCGGGCGCGCAGCCACGCCGCCGTCGACGTGGCGCCCTGCTCTCGGGCCAGCCCGCAGCCGTCGACCTCGCGGACCAAACCCAACACCAGCGCGGACACCTTCTGATGCAGGGTGCAGGCGGCATCAAGCGCGTCGACCAGGTCCTGGCCGCTGGGACCCCAGGCCGGCAGGGCAAGGCAGTCGTCGACCGCCTCATGGACCCGCTCCAGCGCCTCCCGCACCACCCCACATTCGCACACGTGTACGACAAGAATCGCCCGCCACGAGGATCGGCGGGACGGCATGCGCGGGAACGGATAAGCCCGGCAGAAGGGCCACCCACGGATGAGCGCCGATGAGCACGGTGCCACCGCGAACAGGCCGTGGGCGTGGGCGAGGTGTCTCTTCGCCGACCTGCCGTGCGCCGAGTTTCGGGTCGGCACGGCAATCAGGTCGGCACGGCAATCAGGTCGGTACGGCAATCAGGTCGGCACGGCAATCAGGTCGGCACGGCAATCAGGTCGG
>DASVMV010000430.1:0-2310 GCA_036384155.1 Micromonosporaceae bacterium | reverse complement strand
CATCCGAGGCGGATCCGGCCAACTCGCCCGGGGCGAACAGCCGGATGATTCCGTACTCACCGTCGTACCCCGGGGTGCGTCGCACCTCGCCGCGGCGCAGCCGGCGGACCGCCTCGGCCAGCAGTTCACCGCCGGCTCGGGCGATGTCGTCGATCGGGGTACGAGTGAGGATGGTCAGCTCGGCGCCGAGATCGGCGACGAGTCCGTGCAGCCGGCCGGCGACGGTCTTCGACCGCGGGCCGACCCCGGTGATCTCGGCCAGGATCTCCGCCAGCGCCACCAGATGGGTCACCTCACCCGCGTGCTGCGGCCGGTGACCCGCGGGCCGGTCGGCCAGCTCCTCGACCCGGCTCAGTACGCCGACGGTGAGCGGCCGCCCGCACTCCGGACACCGGGCGCCGGCCGACCGGGTCTGGTCCGGCAGCCAGGTCACGCCGCAGGCCCGGTGCCCGTCCGCGTGGTACTTGCCCTCCTCCGGAAAGAACTCGATCGTGCCGTCCAGGCCGTCGCCACTGCGCAGCGCCTCGCGGATTCCGTAGTAATCCCGAGCGCAGCCGAAGACGGTGGCCTCGCGGCCGAGTGCCGGCGGGGAGTGGGCGTCCGAATTGGACACCAGCCGGTAGCGGTCCAGATCCGACACCCGCCAGTTCATCTCCGGGTCGGAGCTGAGGCCGGTCTCCACGGCGAAGATGTGCCCGGCCAGGTCGGCGTAGCAGTCGGCCACTGCGTCGAAGCCGGACTTGGACCCGAGCGCGGAGAACCACGGCGTCCAGATGTGCGCGGGCACCAGAAAGCCGCCTGGGCTCGCGTCGAGCGTGATCTCCAGCAGATCCCGCGAGTCCAGACCGAGAATCGGCCGGCCGTCGGAGCCGAGGTTGCCGATCCGCGCCAGGGCCGTGTTGAACCGGGACACCGCGTCGAGATCCGGCAGATAGACGAGATGATGCACCTTGCGGGTGCGGTCGTCTCGCTTGTAGATCGTGGAGATCTCGACACTCAGCATGAACCGGACCGGGTCCGCCTCGGCCGCGCCGGCCAGTCGGGGCGGCAACCGGCGACCTACCTCCCGCTCGGCGTCCCGGCTGAGCCGGAAGAGCCCGGGCTCGGCCGGACACAGCGACTCCCGCAGGTGCTCGAGCCAAGCGGGGTGGGTGAAGTCGCCGGTGCCCAGCACGGCGATTCCCTTCCGCTTGGCCCACCACGCGAGGTTGGGCAGGGTCAGGTCGCGACTGCAGGCGCGCGAGTACTTCGAGTGGATGTGCAGGTCGGCGACGAACCGTCCGGCGCCGTCCGTTATGCCGCCAGCGGGCGCTGCGGGAAGCGAGGGCACGCCGCATCCTGCCACGGCCGGCGTCCGGCGACCCCGACGCCACGCGCGGGAGTGACATCCGCGACGGCCGCTTGGCGGGGGGTCACGCCATGCTGCGCAGCTCCACCAGGACCACCTCGGGCGGGACACCCACCCGCACCGGCGGGCCCCAGAATCCGGCGCCGGTGGTGACGAACACCTTCGTGCCGTCCACCGTGTCCAGACCGGACACGACCGGCTGCTGCAGCCGTACCAGATAGTTGAAGGGGACCATCTGGCCGCCGTGGGTGTGCCCGGACAGCTGGAGGTCGACGCCGTAACCGGCCGCCTCCCGCACCTGGATCGGCTGATGCGCCAGCAGGACCACCGGCCGGCCGGGATCGCGCCCGCCCAGCGCGCGCTCGAAGTCCGGCCCGCCCGACGGCCCCATCTCCGTCGCCGTCGGATCGTCGACGCCGGCCAGATCGAGTACGCCGCTGCGCGCGCGGATCTCCCGGCGCTCGTTCTGCAGTACCTGCAACCCCAGCCGGTCGACCTCGGCGACCCACTCCTCGACGCCCGAGTAGTACTCGTGGTTGCCGGTGACGAAGTAGCTGCCGTGCCGCGCCCGCAGGTCGTGCAGTGGCGCCGCCGCCGCGCCGAGCTCGGCCACCGTGCCGTCGACCAGGTCACCGACCACGGCCACAAGGTCGGCATCCAGCCGGTTGATCGCGGCCACCACCCGCCCGGTGTGCCCGCGGCCGGCCAACGGGCCCAGGTGGATGTCGGACACCGTCGCGATGCGCAGTCCGTCCATGCCGCGTGGCAACTTCGCCAGCGGGATCTGCACGCGGCGCAGCCGGGGCGGGCCCAGGGCCTCGGTGACTCCGTACCCGGTGACGGCGGTTGCCGTGAGCCCGGCGAAGATGGCGGCTCCGCGGGCGAGCAGCAGCCGGCGGCCGGGGTCGTGGTCGGGCGGGTCGGACGCGGCGACCGGCCCCGGTGGCCGGGGCCCGGGGCCG
>DASVMV010000429.1:0-10584 GCA_036384155.1 Micromonosporaceae bacterium | reverse complement strand
GTCCGGGGCAAGCAGCAGCGGCATGCGATCGTGCACCAGCGCCAGCTCACCGACCGCCGCGGTGGTGACCACCGAGCAGGTGAGCAGGGGATCCGGGCCGCCGCCCCAGACCGACCACAGACCGGCGAAGGCGAGCGGACGGCCATCCTGCGGCGTCATGAAGTACGGCTGCTTACCGCCGGTTCCCGTCCGCACCCACTCGTACCAGCCGTCCGCCGGGACGAGGCACCGCCGGGCCGCGAAGGAGCGCGCGTACGCCGTGCTGGTGGCCACCGTCTCGGCCCGCGCGTTGATCATGCGGGCGGCGCCCCGGGTGTCCTTCGCCCACGGCGGCACCAGTCCCCACCGAGCGACCGACAGCGCCCGGCCGGCGTGCCGGCGGGACAGCCGGACGATCGGCACCGGGTCGGTCGGGGCCACGTTGTAGTCGGCGGCCAGCCCACCATCCGTATCGTCGTACGACTCGAAGAGCGCGCTCAGGTCGGCGGCGCTACGGGTCGTCGCGTACCTCCCGCACATGGCTCAACGCTAGCGTCATCGCCGCCGGCCGACCGTCCCGCGTGACGGGACGGCACAAAACGGCGAGTTCCCTGCCGGCTCAACGCGGGCAGACTGGGGTACGTGGTGAACGGATCTGCGAAACGTCCCTGGGCGGCGCCGTCCGCGACGGCGCCGGTGTCAGCGACGGTACGGCTGCCCGGTTCCAAGTCGATCACGGCACGGGCGCTGGTGCTCGGAGCGCTCGCCGGCGGACCGTCCACCCTGCGTCTGCCGCTACGCGCCCGCGACACCGAACTGATGGCGGCCGGCCTGCGGGCCATGGGCTCCCACGTCTCGACCGTCGACGACAACCGATGGCTGGTGCGGCCCCGGCCGCTCCGCGGTCCCGCCCACGTCGACGTGGGCCTCGCCGGCACGGTCATGCGCTTCCTGCCGCCGCTGGCAGGGCTCGCCGAGGGCCCGGTCACCTTCGACGGCGATCCGCGCGCCCGCGCCCGCCCGCTCGGGCCGCTCGTCGCGGCGCTGCGGAACCTCGGCGTACGCATCGATGCGGCGGACGGCGGTGGCCTCCCGCTGACCGTGCACGGGTCGGGCGGGATCGGCGGTGGCGAGGTGACCATCGACGCCTCCGCCTCCAGCCAGCTCGTCTCCGGGCTACTGCTGGCCGCGGCGCGGTTCGATCGCGGGCTGGTGGTCCGGCACGTCGGCCCGCCGGTGCCGTCCGGACCGCATCTGCGGATGACCGTGCAGATGCTGCGGGCCGCCGGCGCGGGCGTCGACGAAACGACACCCGACGTGTGGATCGTCGAGCCGGGCCGCCTCGCCGGGCGCGCCTGGGACGTCGAGCCGGACCTGTCCAACGCGGTGCCGTTCTTCGCGGCCGCGCTGGTCACCGGCGGCGCGGTCACCCTGCTCGGCTGGCCGCGCAGCAGCGCCCAGCCGGTCGACCGGCTGCGGGAGCTCATCGAGCAGATGGGCGGGCGGGTCAGGCTCGGCACCGATGGTCTGACCGTGCGGGGAACCGGGGCCGTGCACGGCATCGATGCCGACCTGTCGGACGTCAGCGAGCTGACGCCGGTGCTCACGGCGCTGGCGGCGATCGCCGACTCACCGTCCAAGCTGCACGGCGTGGCGCACATCCGCGGCCACGAAACCGACCGGGTGGCGGCGCTGGCCCGGGAGCTGACCCGGCTGGGCGCGGACGTGACCGAGTACCGGGACGGCGTGGAGATCCGGCCCCGGCGACTGCGCAGCGGGGTCGTCGAGACGTACGACGATCAGCGCATGGCGCACGCCGCCGCGGTCCTCGGGCTGGCCGTTCCCGGAGTCCGGCTCAGCGACGTGACGTGTACGTCCAAGACGCTGCCGGAATTCCCGGCACTATGGTCAGCGATGGTCCACGGAACACATTAGGGGGCGGTTCTGGCAGGTCGGCGGCGGCGAGAATACGACGAAGAGGACGTACGGGTCAGACCCGGCCCTTCGTCGCGGCCGCGGACCCGCACCCGGCCGCGGCATGAGGCGGCTGTCGACGGTTTCGTCGTCGCGGTCGACCGCGGCCGATACACGTGTGTAATCGCGGAGCAAGACGCACCGGTCGTGGCGATGCGCGCCCGTGAACTGGGTCGCAAATCCGTCGTGGTCGGCGACCGGGTTTGGCTGGTCGGCGACACGTCCGGCACGGCGGGCGCACTCGCCCGGATCGTCCGGATCGCCGAACGCGCCTCGGTGTTGCGCCGCACCGCGGACGACGACGACTCCACCCCCGAGGGCCGGCTGGAGCGGGTGGTTGTGGCCAATGCCGACCAACTCGTGATCGTGAACTCGCTGGCCGACCCGCCACCCCGCACCGGCTTCATCGACCGCTGTCTGGTGGCCGCGTACGACGCCGACATCCAGCCGCTGCTGTGTCTGACGAAGGCCGACCTGGCCGGGCCGGAGGAGGTGTTGCAGTACTACGCCGAGCTCGACCTGCCGCACCTGCTGGTGCGGCCGGGGTCGGACCTCGACGCGGTGCGGGCGGCGCTGGCCGGACGGATCTCGGTGCTGGTGGGCCACTCGGGGGTCGGCAAGTCGACCCTGGTCAACCGACTGGTGCCGGCGGCCGCCCGGGCGGTGGGCGAGGTCAGCGCGGTCGGACGGGGGCGACACACGTCGAGCAGCGCGGTGGCGCTGCGCCTACCGGAACCACCCGGGGCGACCGGCGAGGAGTCCCCGGCCCACCCGGGATGGATCATCGACACTCCCGGGGTACGCAGCTTCGGGCTCGCCCACGTGTCAGCGGCCAGCCTCCTGCACGGCTTCCCCGACCTCGTCGACGGCACGCTGTCCTGCCCGCCGAACTGCGAACACATGGCGGCCGAGGCCGGCTGCGCCCTGGATCCATGGGTCGCCGCCGGCAAGGCCGACCCGCGCCGGCTGACCTCGTACCGTCGACTGCTCGCCTCCCGGGCCGGCGAACCCGACCCCGCCGCCTAGGGCGCCGACCCCACGCCCCCCACGCGATCTAGGGCAAACGGTCGTGCTTAGAGATCAAATAACAGCCGTTCGCCCTAGATCGCGGAGGGGAGGCGGGCGGAGAACGTCGCCAGGCGCGCCGACTCGGCGCGCAACCCGCAGCTGGCCCCCGGTGTCATGACCGGCACGGTACCGCGGTTCTTCGCCCGGAATCCGCTACGTTTCGCCCCATGACCCGGTACGCCGACGACCTGGCCCTGGCCCACGTGCTCGCCGACACCGCCGATTCGATCTCGGCCGCCCGGTTCCGCGCGCTCGACCTGCACGTCGCGTCGAAGCCGGACCTGACCCCGGTGTCCGACGCCGACACGGCGGTCGAGCGGGCCCTGCGGGCGACCCTGGCGCGGACCCGGCCGCGGGACGGGGTGCTCGGCGAGGAGTTCGGGGCCGCGGACGCGCCCGCCGGTTCGGGCAGCCGGCAGTGGGTGCTCGACCCGATCGACGGCACCAAGAACTTCGTGCGCGGGGTGCCGATCTGGGCGACGCTGATCGCCCTCATGGACGGCGACCGGCCGGTCGTTGGGATGGTGTCCGCCCCGGCCCTGGGCCGCCGCTGGTGGGCCGCCGCCGGGCACGGTGCGTACGCCGGCCGTCACCGCACCGCCGCCGCCCGGATCAACGTCTCCGGCATACGGCGCCTGGGCGACGCCAGCATCTGCTACTCCTCGCTGCGCGGTTGGGAGGAGAACGACCGACTCGGAGCGATGCTCGACATCCTGCGACAAGCCTGGCGCAGCCGCGCGTACGGCGACTTCTACGGCTACATGCTGGTCGCCGAGGGGGCGGTGGACGCGATGGCCGAACCGGAACTGTCGCTGTGGGATCTGGCCGCGCTGATCCCGATCGTCACCGAGGCCGGCGGCACCTTCACCGACCTGGCCGGGCGGCCCGGTCCGGGTGGCGGCAGCGCGATCGCCACGAACGGCCACCTGCACAAGGACCTGCTGACCCGGCTCGGCTGAGTCGGCCGGGCGGAACTCCCGGCCAGCCTCTATTCTCGCCGGGTGATGTCCTCGGGTTGGTTCTTCCTCGCGGCGATGATCGTCGCGTACGGCGTGGCCAACCTGCTGCAGTCCGTGGCGGCCGCCCGGACCACCGTCCACCATACGTTCGACCCCGCCCTACTGCTGCGCCTGGCCGGGCACCGCACGTACCTGATCGGCATCGGGTGCCAGATGCTCGGCTTCGCGCTGGCCTTTCTCGCCCGTCGCGACCTGCCGCTGTTCCTCGTTCAGGCGAGCGTGGCAGCCGGTCTGGGCGTGACCGCGGTACTCGGTGTCCTCGTCCTCAAGTGGCGCCTCCCACCGGCGGAGGTCGGGCTGCTCGTCCTCCTCTTCGGCGGGATCAGCGCGCTCGTGGTGTCGGCGCGCCCGGCCCACGCCCACCCGATCGGCCTGGTCGCCCTGGTCGTGCTGGTGGCGGCGCTCGGCGTTATCGGGGCCCTGGGCTTCTTCGCCGTACGTCTGCACGGCGCCCTCGGTTCCGTGGTGCTTGGCGGGTTGGCGGGTATGGCGTTCTCCGCCGCCGCCATCGCCGCCCGGCCCCTGGCCGCGGCCGACTCCGTCGACGCCATCCTGCGCGATCCGCTGCTCTACGTGCTGGTGACGCACTCGATCGTCGGGCAACTGCTGCTCGGCCTGGCAATGCAGCGCGGCTCCACCACCGCGGCGGTTGCGTCGATGGACGCGGCCGGTGCGGTGCCGGCCGCGATCGTCGGCCTGTTGTGGCTCAACGACAAGATCTGGCCCGGTCTCGAATGGCTGGCGGCGATCGGTTTCCTGACCACTCTCGCGGCGGTCATCGGACTGACCCGCTACGCGGAGCCGCAACACCACCACTCG
Organism: Micromonosporaceae bacterium; assembly: GCA_036384155.1. Lineage (GTDB taxonomy): Bacteria > Actinomycetota > Actinomycetes > Mycobacteriales > Micromonosporaceae > DASVMV01. The sequence continues at coordinate 5,725 of DASVMV010000429.1, read as the reverse complement.
GTGGCCCGGCGGCTTGACCGGTCCGCGACCGCGCCGACTCGCCGCTAGGGCGCCGTTCATAAGGCTCGCCCGACCGAGCCGAGGCCCAGGCGGCGGTCCGGCGCAGCCCGGGCATGGCCTTGTGAAACACGCCCAGGCGGGTCAGGCGACCACCGGCTGTCTGCGGCGCACCACCCGCTCGTACAGCCGCTCCAGCGCGCCGGCCGTCCGGTCCCAGGTGTAGCTGCACCGGACCCGGTCCACTGCGGCGTGCCCGTACGCGAACCGCTGCGCGTCGTCGGCCAGCAGGCGGCGCAGCGTGACTCCGAGGCCGCGCACGTCGCCGGGCTGCACCAGCCGCCCGGTGACCTCGTCCACGACCGTGTCGGCGATCCCCCCAAGGGCGTAGCCGACGACCGGAACCCCACATCCCATCGCCTCGCACGGCACCTGACCGCTGGACGCGTAGTGCGGCGTGCAGGCGACGACATCCGCCGAGCGGTACCACGCCGGCATCTGCTCGTGCGGCACCGCCCCGACGAAGGTGACCTGGTCGCCGACCCCGGCCTGCTCGGCGAGTTCGCGCAGCCGCCGCGCCTCAGTGTGGTTGGCCAGGCCGCTGCGCGGCGGCCCCCCGGCGATGACCAGTTCGGCGTCGCCGACGAGGCGCAGTGCCGTGATCACGTCCTGCTGGCCGTGTCCCGGCTTCAGACCGCTGACCGAGAGGATCCGCAACCGGCGCTCGCGGGGGGCGACATCGCCTTCGGGCTTGAAGGTGTCCGTGTCGACCCCGGCCGGAACGACGGCTACCGACGCGCGCTGCAGACCCATCCTGGTCAGCTCGTCGACCTCGTCGGCGGACTGGGCCACGGCCAGGTCGACGGCGCGGGTCAACGCACGCTCCAGCGGGATGCGTTCACCCGGACCGGGATAGTCCTTACCGAGGTGGCGCTTCTGCTCGGTGCCGAGCGAATGAAAGGTCTGCACGACCGGGATCTCGGTTTCCCGTACGGCACTGGCTGCGGCCAGCCCACCAAGCCAGAAATGCCCGTGCACGACATCGGGGGTCCACTCATCCGACCAGCGCCGGGTCAGCTCCGTGCTGAGCTCCGCCACGTGCGGAAGGATCTGCGCGGTGGGCAACGCTGCCGGCGGTCCGGCGACGACCCGCTCGACGCGGTAGCCCGGCGGCTCCGTCGAGACATCGTCCGCATCCGGATCGTCCCGGCGGGCGTAGACGCGGACCTCGTGCCCCCGGATGGTCAGTTCGGCCGCCAGGCGGGCGACGTGTTGCCGCGTGCCAGGGGTGCTGCTGTCGGATCGGCCGGGCGGACTCGAGTGGGCGCAGACGAGGCCAACGCGCATGTGGTTCACCTCCGAGGACAGCCGACGGGCCTACCGATCAGAGGCTCCCATTTATCCGCTGGCAACCGAGCCCAAACCCGCAACTCCGGTCCGGTGGGCCGGATCACCGGCGACCTGCCCGGCCGCGAGCCGTCGGGACGGACGGGGCTGCAGGGACCCGAGGTGCGTCAGGTCCTGCACGCAGCCGCGCAGGGCGACCGGACGGCCCGACCCGTCGAGCAGCCGCTCCCCCACCACGTGGAGCCGGCGCCGCCGGGCCGACGGCACGGTGATCTCCAGCGGCCGGCCGGTGCGGAGGGTGGCGAGGGCGGCCCTGCGCAGCGACGGCCACCGGGCCGGGTCGAAGGCCTGGGACACGGACGCCGCCGTCAACGGCGTGCCGGCCCGCCAGCCCAGGACGGCCCGCAGGTTGGCGCTGCCGCGCAACTCCCCGGTCGGAAGATTCCAGCGGAAAGCCGCCACCCGAGCCGCGCGGCCGGCGGCCAGCAGGTCCTCGTGCATGGCCTCGGCGGGTGACCGCTGCTGCCACGAGGCGAGCACCCGGTCGCCCAACCGCACGGCGCGCACCGTCAGGTATGTGGTCACGTCATCGGGGTGCCGCCCGGCCGCCCGTACGTCGTCGAGCTGCCGGGGCCGGCCGTCGGCGAGTACGTCCCGGCAGAGCGGCATCAGCACCTGGGCACCGGCTTTGGGCATGACGGTCAACAGGGTTGCCCCGACCAGCCGCTCCGGGCCGGCAAGCAGCGCATCCGCAGCGGCGTTCACCTGCTCGAAGGCGAAGTCGGACACGACACCGGCAAGGCGTACCGGCCGCAGCAGGGCGGTCGCGGTCAGGGCGCCGTCGAGCACCGGCGCCAGCCACGACGGCGCCGGGTCCGGTCCGGGCCCGCCCCCGCCGTCCCGAAGCCGATGGACGGCCCGGCACACGATGTCGGTCACCGCGATCAGGTAGGACCGCTGCCCGGCGTCCAGACCCAGGGGCTCGAGCCAGGTGAGGCCGATGACGCCGAGCACCGTCCCGCCGCGGGTCAATGGCAGGCTCACACACGCGGCGACCCGTGGCGACATCTCCCGGACCACCGGATACTGCCGCTCCACCTCGATCGGATCGGCGAGCCACACCGCGTCACCCCGCGCCGCGCCGGTGAGCGGAACCTCGACCTGAGGGGGGATCCGCGTCCACTGGCTGGCCATCTCGGCCGGTAGGCCCCGGGACGCGGCGAGGCGGAGCGCGCCGTCCGGATCGGACAGGGTCACCACGACAGATGCCGGAGGCGGCCACGCGACCGGCGCCTCCGCCAGCGCGGCGACAACCTCGTCGTAGCTGCCGGCGGCGTCCAGCCGGCCAGCGGCCAGCAGATATCTGGTGTGCGAGCCGAGGTCGTCGGTCCCGGGTGGGACGGCAGCGGGTCGGGTAACGCGGCCGACCGCCGGCCGCTCCGCCCGGGGCGGCGGCTCACCCCGGCGCGGGGCTCGGGGGGACGCCCCGGACGGCGCCCGGCTGGCCTTTGCGACGACGCTCGCCGCCACCTGCGCGAGCCGGACGTTGCTGCGGTGAGACTCCTGGCGGAGCCGGTCGAACGCCTCGTCCGCCGTCAGCCGGTGCCGCGCCATGAGCACGCCCTTGGCCTGTTCGATGAGAGCCCGGCTCCGCATGGCCTCGCGCAGCCCGTCCCGCTCGGCTCGCAGCTGATCGACCAGGGACGCCAGCCGCTCCGCCGAGCCGTGACCGTCCCGTGCGGCGGTCACGACGAACCGCCGGTGATCGGGGAGTGGAACGGGTACGGCCGAAGCATGGGGCCGCAGGTACCCAACCGCCCCCGCCCGGAAAACGTGCGGCATGACCCGCGGCCCCGGGGGTACCGCATTCCCTATGGCACTCACCAGAGCCGTCGGCCAGGCGACCGTTGTCGTGACCGGGGGCTCCAGCGGCATCGGCATGGCGACGGCGCATGCGCTGGCCCGGCGCGGCGCAACGGTCGTTCTCGCTGCCCGCTCCGAGGAGGCGCTGAACACGGTGGCCGACCAGTGCCGGGCACTCGGAGGGGACGCCCTGGTCGTACCGACGGACGTGACGGATTCCGGCGCGGTCGAGCGGCTCGCCGCGCGCGCCGCGGACGTCTGCGGGCACATCGACGGCTGGGTCAACAACGCTGCGGTGTCGGCGGTCGGCCTGTTCGAGGAGATCCCGCTGGCCGAGTTCCGCCGGGTGCTGGAGGTGAACCTGCTCGGCTTCGCGTACGCCATGCGGGCCGCGCTCCCCCACCTGCGAGCGGCCGGCGGCGGGGTCCTGGTCAACAACGCCTCTGTGCTGGCCGAAGCGGCCATGCCGTACCAGTCGGCATACAACGCGACCAAACACGCCGTTCGGGGCCTCACCGACACGGTTCGCCAGGAGCTGCGGCTCACCGGCCACCCCGAGGTGGCGCTGTGCACCGTACTGCCGGCGACCATCGACACCCCGTTCTTCCGGCACGCGGCAAACCGCACCGGCTGGGCGCTCGCAGCGCCACCGCCGGTATATCCGCCATCGGCGGTGGCGCACGCGATCGTCCGGCTCCTCGAGCGACCCCGCCGCGAGGCGTACGTCGGCGGCGCCGCCCGCCTGCTCGGCCTGCAGTGGCGGCTGGCCCCTGGGCTGACCGAGCGGGTCCTCGGCTGGTACGCCGGCCGCACCCAGCTTCGCCCGGCGCCTGCCGGCCCGACCAGCGGCACGGTCTTCGTGCCCAGTGGTCCGGCCGAGGCCGAGGGCGGGTGGCGCGCTCGCGGCAGCCGGGCCCTGCGGGCCGGTGCCGTGATCGGCCTGGCCGCCGGAACGGCGGGTACGGTAGCCGCCGTTTTCCGGCGAAATCCGGTGCGCCGGTTCCGTCCGGCGGAGCCGACGCCATGACCTCCGCCGGTCGGTCGGGTGCGTGCGGCATCGTTGCCATGCAGAATGGACCGATCATGCCGACCGCCGTGCGCTGGGTCGTGGAATCCGACGAGCCTGTCCCGCTCGTGCGGCTCGTCGGCGTCCTCGACCTGCCGGCCGCGGCATCGGTCCGCGCCGCCCTGCTGACCTACCTTGCGGACCAGGACGCGGCCGTGATCGTCGATGTGTCGCAGCTGAGCATCCCCGAACCCGCCGCGCTTTCGATCTTCGCCGAGGTCGCGGAGGAGGCGGCGGACTCGGCGTTCGCCCAGCTTCTGGTCTGCCGGTCGCCCAACGGTCCCAACGGCGTATGGAGCGCCAGCGACCTGGCGGTGTTCGCGAGCATTGACGACGCACTCGCCCGGCTCGAGGGCATGGCGACCCCACGGACCCTCGCCGCCGACCTGGAGCCCGTCGTCGGCACCGCCCGCCAGGCCCGCCAACTGATCACCGACGCCTGCGCCAGATGGGACCTGCCCGAACTGGCCGGACCGGCGTGCATAGCCGTCACCGAACTGGTCAACAACGCGGTCGTCCACGCGAAGACGCGGATGACGGTCCGACTGGCCCGGCGCGACGGAGCGCTGCACATCGCGGTACGCGACTACTCCCGACAGCGGCCCTCCTTCCGTGGACTGGTCGCGACCGACGCGACGGGCGGCCGCGGGCTGTTGCTGGTCGACATGGTCGCCCGGCGCTGGGGCACCACGGCACTCGACGACGGCAAGGTCGTGTGGGCGGCGCTCTACCCGGAGGACGAACGGGGCGCCTGAGCTCGGGCCGCCGGGCCCTCCGCCAGCACCGCGTCCAGGCCCGCGACGCGCAGGGCCCGCCGGACGTACGGCTGGGTGCCGCGGACCCGGAGCCGCACCTCGGAGCCGCGCGCGGCCTCGAGGGCGACCAGCACTGCGGCGATTCCGGCGGCGTCGACGAAGGGCACGCCGGACAGGTCCGCCACCACCTCCGGGACCGGCAGCCGTACGGCGGCGAGCAGGCCGTCGCGCAGCCGGCCGGCGGTGTCCCGGTCGACCTCACCGGTCACCTCGACGACCGCCCGCCCGCCGGCGATCCAGGTGCGCAGCGTCACGCGATGGGCGTCGCGCCGGACAGGTCCCGCCCGCCAGTGCTGCGGCGCCTCGCTCAACATCGCCTCGCGTAGCCAGGTAAGGGCCCGGGACAGCAGCCGGGACACGTGCATCTGGGACATGTCCAGCTCGGCGGCGATCTCCGCCTGGGTGCGATTGCCGTAGAACCGCAGGGCGAGGATCCGGCGTTCCCGCGCCGGCAGGCGGTACAGCAGCCCGCTGACCGTGACCCGGTCTTCCACCCGGTCCAGGCTCGGGTCCACCTCGGCCAGCCGGTCGGCCAGTCCGGCGCCGGTGCCGCCGGGTGGTGGCGCGTGCAGCGAGACCGCCGCGTACGCGGCAGAACTCTCCTGCGCGGCGCGGACCTCGGCCGGCTTGATCTCGA
>DASVMV010000428.1:0-5361 GCA_036384155.1 Micromonosporaceae bacterium | reverse complement strand
CGGGGTGGCTGGGGTGGCTGGGGATGCCGACCTGGTGGCAGCGGGCTGCGGCGGGGGGTTGACCGGCGCCGGCGGCGTGCAGCTGACCACCCCGACGGCCACGGCCGCCACAGTGGGCGCTGCCGCCGCCAGCGCGCCCGCGCCCAGGGCGGACGCGTTTCGTATCCGGCGCCGCCAGATGTACCGGGCGGCGATCCGGCGGCGGATGGTGGGCAGCGCGTCGGGAGAGATCTCGACCTTGGCGGCCTCGGCCTCGAGCACCCGGCGCAGCATGTCCTCGTTCATGTCAGCGTTCCCAGCGTCTGCTTCAGGGCGGCGATGCCCCTGGCGGCATGACTCTTCACGGCACCCCGGCTGACGCCCATCGCCTCGGCGATGTCGGCCTCGGACAGGTCGGCGTAGTACCGCAGGACGAGCGCCTCCCGTTGCCGCGCGGGCAGCGCACGCAGCGCGCTCATCACCGCATCGTGGACGAGCAGGTCCATGGCCCCGGCCTCGGCGCTCGGGGCGTCCGCCCGCGGCCGCACCACCGCCGCGTACGCCTGCACCACGCGGCGGTGGCGCAGCGCCGACCGGGAGCGGTTGACCACCGTGGTCCGCAGGTACGCCAGCGCCCGATCGGCATCCCGGAGCCGTCCCCACCGGCCGTGCAGGGCGACGTACGCGTCCTGGACGATCTCCTCCGCCGCGCCGGCGTCGTGCAGCAGCAGGGTGGCCAGCCGGACCAGCGGGCGGTAGTGGGCGGCGAAGAGGCGGGTGATCGCCTCGTCGGCCTCCCACGTCTGCGCCGGCCGCAGCTCCATCGTCGTACCGCCCACCGTGTCGGTGACCGGATGGGGTGTCATGCAGCGACGACGCGGCACCCCTGAATCCGGTTTACCGCACCGTCCGGGTCGTCGCCATCGGACGTCCCGGCCCCATCCGCAGGTTCGCTGCCGCGGCGGGTCGGTCAGCGGCGGCGCGCGCCACCTCGGTAGCGCGCCCACAAGGGACGATGCGCCACCGCTCGTCCGCGCGTCGTTGCTCGGCGTTACCAGACTGGCGCATAACTCGGATGCGGGCACCACTTGGCGTCGGTACGGTTTCGCTGATGGCGCATCCTTACCCCCCGCTCAATGTTGAGGTGCGGACGCCGCGGCTGGCGTTGGTCGGAGCAACCGACGACCGGTTGGAGCAGCTGATTCCGATAGTTCGGGCAGGTATTGCCGACTCCGATCCCCCTCCGTTCGATGACCCGATGTCGCTGTACGACGACAACCCCGGTCGCGAGTGGCGGTGGTTACGCGGTATCTGGGCCGGGCGCGGACGTGTGGACCGCAGCTTCTGGCGGCTGTACTTCGTGGTGACCGTCGACGGTGAACCCATCGGCATGCAGGACCTCATCGGCATCGAGTTCGCCACCTTCGGAACGGTCTCCACATTTTCCTGGCTTTGCGCTGATCATCGGGGTCGCGGCATCGGCAGGGAGATGCGCGCGGCAGTTCTCCACCTGGCGTTTGCCGGGTTGGCCGCGCGCGAGGCAACGAGTGAGGCGTTCATCGATAACCCCGCCTCGAACCGGGTATCCGAGCAGCTCGGTTATCAACCGAACGGCACGAGTTGGGCTACCCGCCGCGGCCATGCCGCGCTGCTGCAGGGCTGGCGGCTGACTCAGGACGATTGGGCCAGGATCCGACGCGACGACATCGAACTCGCGGGCATCCAGGAGTGTCGACCGGTACTCGGCCTCTAACCCGTCCCCTGTTTGGTGGGTGGGTGGTATCGCTGAACGGGTCGTGGCGGCCGGGCGCACCGCTTCTTCGCGACCGCACGCTGGAAGACTGACGCGGTCGGGTTGACCGCGCTGCGACTGATTCTCGGCCACTTGCTTCCGGTGGGCGCGCCGCTGGTGGTGGCCATTGACGACAAGATGTTCCGGCGCTGCGGCCGCAAGGTGCACGCGGCACACTGGGGCTACGACGGATCGTTGAAGGTGGCCAAGGGCAACAAGCAACTCTCCCGCGGCAACAACTTTATGGTCGCAGTCGCCGTGGTCAACCTGCCGTTCCTGGACCGGCCCATCGCGTTACCGATACTCATGCGGTTGTGGCACAAGGGCGGCCCAACCAAGACCGCGCTGGCCCGTGAGCTCATCGAGATCCTGACCGCCGCCGCACGTGGACGGATCGTGCACGTCGTCGCCGACGGCGCCGGCGGTCGGATTAGAGGGCGCGGATGGCGAGTGCGGCATCGAGCGCCGCAACCGTGGACGACCAGCCCTTGTCCTCAGCCGAGCCGGGCAGGCCGGCCCGGTCCCGGGCCTGCTCCAGCGTGTCGACGGTCAGCACGCCGTGTGCCACCGGGGTCGTGGCGTCCAGGGCCACCCGCGTCAGGCCGTCGGTGACCGACCGGCAGACGTAGTCGAAGTGCGCGGTCGCACCGCGTACGACGACGCCCAGCGCCACCACCGCGTCACACCGCTGAGCCAGCGCCTGCGCGACGACCGGCAACTCCACCGACCCGGCCACCCGGCACACGATGACATCGGCGACCCCGCACGCCTTGGCCGCCGCGACCGCCCGGTCGAGCATGTGGTCGGTCAGCTCGCCGTGCCACCGGGCCGCCACGATCCCGACGGTCAGGCCGGCCGCGTCGACCGTCGCCACCCCGGGCTCTCCGAAACCCGCCACTACGCCAGTCCTTCCGTGACCTCGTCCAGCTCGTCGAGCAGGTGACCCATCCGGTCCCGCTTGGTGCGCAGGTAGCGCACGTTCTCCGGATGCGGCCGTACCGGCAGCCCTTCCCGGCCCACGACGGTCAAGCCGTACCCCTCCAGGCCCGCCCGCTTGGTCGGGTTGTTGGTCAGCAGCCGCATCGACCGCACGCCGAGGTCATAGAGGATCTGCGCGCCGGTGCCGTAGTCCCTTGCGTCGGCCGGCAGGCCCAACTCCAGGTTTGCGTCGACGGTGTCCCGCCCGAGATCCTGCAGCTGGTAGGCCTGCAGCTTGTGCAGCAGGCCGATGCCCCGGCCCTCGTGCCCGCGGACGTAGAGCACCACCCCGCGCCCCTCCTGCGCGACGCGGGCGAGCGCCGCATGCAGCTGCGGCCCGCAGTCGCAGCGCAGCGACCCGAACACGTCCCCGGTAAGGCACTCGGAATGCACCCGGACCAGCACGTCCCGGCCGTCGGTCAGGTCGCCGTAGACCAGCGCGACGTGCTCGGCCGCGTCGTACTCCGCCCGATAGCCGACCGCCTGGAAGATGCCGTACGGCGTGGGCAGGCGCGTCTCGACCACCCGCTCCACCTGCTTCTCGGTACGCCGGCGGTACCCGATCAGGTCGGCGATCGAGATCAGGGTGAGCCCGTGCTCCGCGCAGAACCGTTCATGATCGGGCAGTCGCATCATGGTGCCGTCGTCGTTGACCAGCTCGCAGAGCACTCCGGCGGGACGGAGCCCGGCGAGCCGGGCCAGGTCGACCGCGGCTTCCGTGTGGCCGGGCCGGCGCAGGACTCCGCCCGCCTTGGCCCGCAACGGCACCACGTGACCTGGACGGGCCAGGTCGACCGGGCGGGTGGCCGGGTCGGCGAGCAGCCTGATGGTGTGGGCCCGGTCGGCGGCCGAGATGCCGGTGCTGACCCCCTCCCGCGCATCGACCGTGACCGTGTACGCGGTGCCCCGGCGGTCCTGGTTGGTGTGGTACATCGGCGGCAGTTCGAGGCGATTGCAATCCGCGTCGGTCAGCGGCGCGCAGATGTAGCCGGACGTGTGGCGGACCATGAACGCCAACAGCTCCGGCGTGGCCTTCTCCGCGGCGAAGATGAGGTCGCCCTCGTTCTCCCGGTCTTCGTCGTCGACCACGACGACCGGCCGGCCGGCCGCCAGTTCGGTTACCGCCTTCTCGATGGTGTCGAACGTGGTCATGCGACCGCCTCCACATAGCTTTGCTCCGGCTCGGCCGCCTTCCGCATGATGTGCGAGGTGCGCCACCAGGTGATGAACCCCCATACGCAGAAGCCACCGTAGACGGCGTACATCGTGGCCGACGGGTAGAAGCCGCCGTTGAGCAGGAGTGGCAGGCCGACGGCGTCGACGGCGATCCAGACCAGCCAGAACTCGACGTACCCCCGGGCCATGCCGTACGTCGCCAGCAGGCTGCCCACCAGGATCCAGGCGTCGGGCAGCGGCCCCCAGGAGCCGAGCGCGTCAAGTGCGGGGTAGGCCACCGCGATGCCCAGGATGGCGAGGCCGAGCAGTACGAGACGCTCCCGCCCGGTCGCCCAGCGCGGTACGACCGCGGCCCGGCCCGGCGCCGCATCCCGCCGCCGGGTCTGCGACCAGCGCCACCAGCCGTACACGCTGACGGCGAAGAAGAACACCTGCCGGCCGGCCTGGCCGTACAGGTCGATCGCCTGCGGCGTGGCGAACGCCCCGCCCAGGAACACGGTGAACAGCAGCGCGTTGCCGATCATCTGGACCGGCCACGCCCAGACCAGGCGGCCCATGCCGAGCAGCGCGGCGGCGAGGCCGAACCCGTTGCCCACCACCTCCCGCCACAGGACGGTCGAGCCGGCCACCTCCAACCGGGCATCGAGCAGCCACAGCACGACATTCATCAGGCCACCCCCGTTCGGGCGCCGAGCAGCCGCTCGACGTACTTGGCGATCACGTCGACTTCGAGGTTGACCCGGTCGCCAACTCCTTTGTGGCCCAACGTGGTCAGCTTGAGCGTCGTGGGGATCAGGCCGACGGAGAAGCCGTCGTCGGCCACCTCGGCGACGGTCAGCGACACGCCGTCGACGGTGATCGACCCCTTCTCCACGACGTACCGCGCGAGCCGTGGCGGCAGCGCGAACCGCACCGTCTCCCATTGCTCGGCGCGTTCCCGGCCCACGATCTCGCCCACGCCGTCGACGTGACCCTGCACGAGGTGACCACCCAGTCGGCTGCCCGCTGTCGCGGCCCGCTCCAGGTTGACCGGGTCGCCCGGCCGCAGGTCGCCGAGGGCGGACCGGCGCAGGGTCTCGCCCATGACATCCGCGGTGAAGACCCCGCGGTCAACGTCGACGACGGTCAGGCACACGCCGTTGACCGCGATCGAATCCCCGTGGCCGGCGTCCGAGGTGACCAACGGTCCGCGGACGGCGATCAGGGCGGAGTCGCCGCCCGTTTCCGTACGCCGGACCACCTCGCCCAGCTCTTCGATGATGCCGGTGAACATGTCTCAGCCCTCTCCCGTCCGGGGCAACGCGGTGAACCGCAGGTCGGGACCGACCCGGGTGACGTCAATGAACTCGAGGTCGATCGCCTCGGCGACGGTCGTCACGCCGGCCCCCGACAGCGCGGGCGGACCGGCGCCGAGCAGCTTCGGCGCGACGTACCCG
>DASVMV010000427.1:0-1802 GCA_036384155.1 Micromonosporaceae bacterium | reverse complement strand
CCGTGTACCGGATGGTTGGCGTGGTACCCCCGTTGTCGGTGACCGCGGGGACCGGCGCGACCACCCCGTAGTCCCCGTAGGCGAGGCCGAGATCGGCCACCCGCGCCCAGAGCGCCTGGTCCCACCGCCACAGCCGGACCGGCTCGTCGGTCGGCAGTCCGGCCAGACTGGGTGGCATCGCCCCGGCGACCACCACCATCGACCGCCAGGGCAGGCGGCGCAGCCAGCCGACGATCCGGCGTACGGCGGTCTCGGCCTCCCGCGCGGCGGCCGCGCTCCGCACGGCGCCTAGATCGATCAGCAGGTCGCACTGCTCCGGCGCGAGCCGGGAGCGGTGGCACAACCGATGTACGGCAGCGAGCGCGTCCGCGGCCCCGGGCGCGCATTCGTCGGGCCGGAAGCGGACCACGGCGCGGTCGAGGTGCGTGCGGGCGGCGGCGCCGTGCTCGGCGAGTCGGTGCCCGCTGTCGCCCAGCCGGAGCACCGGGATCATTGAGATCTTGCAGTCGGCGAGCCAGCCGGCGACATCGCGCGCGATCGACCGACCGCCGTCGTCGTCCAGCTCGGCCAGATCGACCGCCAGGTCGGAACCTGCCGGCGTGCGGCTCCGCAGCTCCTGCACGAACCGTGCGGCGGAGTCCAGCGGCCCGCGGGCGGTCGCGGCCACCTGCAACACCGGCGCGACGACGGCTCCGAGCGTCGGACCGAAGTGAGCGAGGGCCTCCAGCTCGCCCCGCCGGGCGCGCAGGACCGGCCAGTACGCCACGCCTGACCGCTGGTGCGAGAGAGCCACATGCACCACTTACCGAATGTATCCGGGCTCTTGCACGGCGTATAGGGCCGGCAGTCCCGCGGGCCGGGTGGGGTTCAGCCGGTCGGCCGGGTCGACCAGGCCTGCTCCAGGACCGCCACCACGTCGTCGTCGGTGAGCTGGGCGAAGTCGCGGTACCAGGCACCCACGGCGGCGAAGTAATCGGGAATGAGCACGCAGACCACCCGGTCCGCCTCGCCGGACAGCTGCGGCACCGACTCCTTGGCGCAGACCGGCGCCGCGAAGATGACGTGCCGCGGTCCCTTGGCGCGGACTTCCCGCAGGGCCGCCATCGCGGTCACGCCGGTGGCGACGCCGTCGTCGGCGACGATCACGGTGCGGTCGGCGATCCGCGGCGGCTCCCGATCGCCTCGGTAGCGGTGCAGCCGGCGCCGGGCCTCCTCCCGCTCCCGCTCGACGTTCGGTGCCAGCGCATCCTCACTCAGCCCGAGCCGGCGCAGCGTGTCCTCGCTGAAGCGGGGCGGGCCGTCCGCCGTGACCGCCCCGATCCCGAACTCTTCCTGCCCGGGCAGGCCGATCTTGCGGGCGACGGCAACGTCGAGGTCGCCGCCCACCCGGTCGGCGATCTCGCGGGCGACGGGCAGGCCGCCGCGGGGCAGCCCCAGCACGAGTGGTCGGTCCGCCGCGCCCAGCTCGGTCAGGCAGGCGGCCACCTTCTCCGCCAGCGCACTGCCGGCCTCCCGGCGATCCTCGAACGCCTCGTACTCGTCTGACTGCATCGAACCGAGGCTACCCGCGCTGCCACCGGCCAAACGCCCGACCGTCTGTCCTGGTCGTCTTCTTACCCGATGTGCCGACTGTCGTAATGGGAGAGGCTGGCGAGGCCGTGCGTTCCGGTGAGCCAATCGCGCGGCGCCGATTGAGCAACAGAGCAACGGGAGTGGTGACCGTGCCACAGCAGAACTTGCTCGGGACCACCACGGGAATGTCCGACGCCGCCGTCGCGACCGCCGGCGCGCTCGTCGCGGTC